>DASRUF010000232.1:0-9602 GCA_035655575.1 Bacteroidota bacterium
TGGTGCTTATCAAGGATAACCACATCGTTGCTGCCGGGAGTATTGCTGTTGCGATCGATCGTTGTGTGAATCGTCTGAAGGGGAGTTTATCTCTCATGAAGGTGGAGATTGAAGTCAAGAACATGGAAGAAATTAAAAAAGTGTTGAAGTGCAATGGAATTCACAGGATTATGCTTGACAATTTTTCAGTTGCCCAAATAAAAGATGCTGTTGATGTAATTAATCATGTCGTTGAAGTCGAAGCTTCTGGAAATGTCAACCTCGAAAACGTTCGCGATATTGCCGATACGGGTGTAGATTTCATTTCTATCGGAGCGCTTACCCATTCACCCAAAGCACTCGATATTTCTCTTGAAATAAGAAAAACCACATCTTTCCCCTCCTAATTTTCCTAAATGTTTGAGCACCTCAAACGACTGGGCACCGATACGGCGATTTATGGTGTCAGTACAATCGTGGGGCGTTTCCTTAATTTTTTACTTGTCCCACTTTATACGAATGTTCTTCTTCCTGAAGATTACGGCATCGTAACCTACCTGTATTCATTAATAGCGTTCATGAATGTTATCTATGCTTATGGTATGGAGTCGGCGTATTTTAAATACTCATCGACGTTAGAGCATGGAACTCCACAACAAAATTATAGCACGGCTTTTCTATCAATTCTTGGTTCCTCTATTTTTTTATCCGCTGGGATTATTGTATTCCATTCTTCGATAGGTTTGGTGATTAATATTCCCGATCAATACGAATCACTACTTCTCTATACAGCAGGTATCCTCGCTTTTGATGCGATAGCCATAATTCCATTTGCGGCTCTGCGGAGTGAACGGAAGGCAAAACTATTTGCATCAATTAAAGTTCTTAATATAGCAATCAATTTGGTACTGAACATTATACTCATCGTTATCTTGCAGAAGGGAGTTCAGGGGATTTTCATTAGCGGGTTTGTCGCCTCGGTTTTTACCTTCATTATGCTAATCCCCACAATGATGAGGAATTTTCGTTTCGATTTCAGTGGGAATCTTTACAGGGCATTACTGAAATTTGGTTTGCCAACTATACCAGCAGGTTTGGCTTCAATGGCAATTCAAGTTATTGATCGGCCAATTCTCAGAGCATTGACTGATGATGCAACGGTTGGTATTTATCAGGCAAATTATCGTTTAGGTATATTCATGATGTTGATCGTTTCGATGTTTGATTATGCCTGGAGGCCATTTTATTTTTCTGTGGCGAAAGAGCCAAATGCAAAAGAAATTTTCGCCCGTGTGCTCACATATTTGTTATTATGTATGTCGTTGGTGTTTTTAGTATTAACGTTTTTCATTGAGGATATAGTAAAAATTAATTTTTTCGGACGCCACATCATTCATCCAGATTATTGGAGTGGCTTGAATATCGTTCCAATAGTATTGCTTGGGTATCTCTTTCTTGGTGTTTCAACAACTCTATCGGCAGGCATCTACATAGAAAAAAGGACACAATATTTACCGATTATCACTTTTGTAGGGGCAGGGACGAATATCATGATGAATTATTTGCTAATTCCTTCGATGGGAATTTATGGCGCGGCATTAGCTACGCTCGCTGCTTATTTTATCATGTCAATCGTTATGTATATCGTCGCTCAATCTGTCTTTCCAATCCGTTTTGAATACGTTCGGATTGTGAAGATATTAATTGCTATTCTCGTTGTGGTTGGATTGAACCTTCTCATTTCTCTAATTCAGTTAAGTGGTCACCTAAACATTGCGAGTAAGATTGTATTGATATTTCTTTTTCTGGGATTGATGTATTTGATGAAAGTATTAAAACAAAGTGAAATAGTTAAAATCATTAACCACCCATCTCGAATCGAAGAGACAAACCTAGCGATTGTACAGCAAGGAAAGTCAGATGTTGAAGATAGCGTTTAACTCAGAAAATCCTTACATTTTACCATAGAAAGGAATAGATATTGTTACAAAATACTAAAACTATGCTTGATCGTTATAATCCCGAAAAGCCACTCCAAGTCGGTGGGCAAGCAGTCATCGAAGGTGTGATGATGCGTGCCCCGGGACGGATTGCTACTGCTGTTCGCCGTTCGAACGGTGAGATCGTGGTGAAGAAAAAGGAATACGTTTCGTTGGCTGAGAAATACAAAGTCTTCAAACTCCCAATCCTACGAGGCGCAGTTGGGTTAGTAGAAATGATGTACATTGGCATCGATACGCTCAACTTTTCTGCAGAAGTCGCAATGAATGATCTGGAAGCAAAAAAGAAAGCTAAGGGAAACGGAACAGCAGCTAAGGACAAGAAACGACCTTCGCATCTACAGCTTGCGCTCACTGTGCTTGTAGCACTCGTTATTGGAATTGCTATTTTTTTTGTCACCCCACTTTTTTTAGCGACGAATTTTTTCAATGCCGATCAGGATGCACTCACCTTTAATCTGATCACAGGCATTATTCGCATTTCGATTCTTCTTCTCTATCTTATCGGTATTTCGTATATGGGCGATGTAAAGAGGTTGTTTGAATATCATGGCGCCGAGCATAAGGCAGTCTTCACATTCGAATCTCAGGCTGATCTCACGGTGGATGATGCAAAAGGATTCACTCGATTTCACCCGCGCTGCGGTACAAGTTTTATCTTGATCGTAGTTGTCGTTGCAATGTTATTTTTCAGTATCCTCGATTCATTGCTGATATTCTTTCTTGGAGAAATCAACTTACCGGTCAGGTTATTAACACACCTACCACTTATCCCTCTCATTGGTGGTATTGCGTATGAAGTTATTCGATGGACTGCAAGAAGGAGCACAACAACATTAGGAAAGATTCTCGTTTCTCCAGGGCTCTGGTTACAGCGAGTTACAACGAAAGAGCCTAATTTGGCTCAACTTGAGGTGGCGCTCATTGCTCTGCGGTGTGCTCTCGGAAAAGATGTCATTACTGAAGTGATACATGTCTCCCACGCGTCAGAGCTTGTGGAAGTATAACTTATGTTCGAACGACTCGAAAAATTATTGGCTCGTTATGATGAGCTGACTGTACTGCTGAGCGATCCGAACGTTATTCGTCAACAAGATCGATATCGAAGTTTGAGTAAGGAACATAGTGAAATTTCGACAATTGTCAATCTGTACAGGAATTATAAGAAAGCAAAATCGGATGCCGAAAGTTTAAAGCATCTCTCTGAATCAGCCGAAGATCAAGAGATGCGTGAATTGGCTCTTGCAGAGCTTCCCGATGCTGAGGCGAAGGTGGAACGTTTAGGTGATGAACTAAAATCACTTCTCATTCCTAAAGATCCCAACGATGATAAGGATTGCATTGTTGAAATTCGTGCAGGTACAGGTGGGGAGGAGGCGGCACTCTTTGGTGCTGACCTCTATCGCATGTACACGCGATTTGCAGAACGGACGGGATGGAAAGCTGACCTGATGGATTGGAACGAGACTGGAAAGGGTGGGTTCAAAGAAGTCATCTTTTCGGTAAAAGGGAAAAACGCTTATGGGACACTAAAGTATGAGAGTGGTATCCATCGAGTCCAACGTGTTCCGGAGACCGAGGCACAAGGGAGAGTACATACTTCGGCAGCAACGGTTGCGATATTACTGGAGGTCGAAGATGTCGAGGTGGATATTAATCCAGTTGATCTGGAATTTTCCTCGTATCGTTCGGGGGGGAAAGGTGGGCAAAATGTCAACAAGGTGGAGACCGCAGTACGGATCACTCATAAGCCAACGGGTATTGTGGTAGCGTGTCAACAAGAACGATCTCAATTTCAAAATCGTGAGCGAGCAATGAAAATGCTTCGTGCAAAACTCTATGAGATGAAAACACAAGAACAAACAGCCTCAATCTCTGCGCAGCGTCGTTCGATGGTTAAAAGTGGTGATCGGAGCGAAAAAATTCGGACGTATAATTTTCCTCAAAATCGAGTTACTGATCACCGAATCGGTTTAACACTGTATAATCTTTCTGAAATCATCGATGGTGATTTGGATGGGCTTATTGAACAATTAAAGCTCGCCGATCGGGCTGAAAAGTTGCAAGCCAGTTCGACAGAATAAGAGAATCGTTGTTACTCACCATTTGTCTATACGATAAAAGTTTTTCCTAGCAGGCTGTTGAAAAGCTCTTTGCGGTACGATTTGCCACAACCTTCAGGTTGTTATCGGTATTTGAAAAATCGACTGGCTTTAGCCCCCGCAAAAAGGGTCCCTTTGATGAAATGGGTTAAAACCCATCGCGATTTTTTAGAATTGCTCTCCACGAGCTGAAGCTCGTGGCTATAAATTCTCTTTTTCAACATCCTGCAGAATTCATTTGCTTGACATTGCACACAATTCAGTTAAATTTAATGATAATGGCAGATAGGTAGAGATATTCATCGGACAAAAATGAAAAAGAAATCAAAGAAGAAAGAAAGCTTTGTCACAAATACTGTTCACCGCTTGTTTACGCTTGCCTATAATCTCTGGTGGAGCTGGAATCCTAAGGCGCAGGAAATTTTCGAGGAACTCTCACCACTGACATGGGAAATATCGCATCACAATCCTGTTGCTGTACTTGCTCAATTATCAGAAGCTGAATTACGTGCACGGTTGGGTGATAAAGATTTTTTATCTCGATTACTCCCCGTTCTTCATTCATTCGACAATTATATGCATCAAAAGAGTCGTTCAGGTTTACAGTTGAATGGAAAGAAAAAACTTGGGACAGTGGCATATTTTTGTGCTGAATTCGGTATACATGAATGTCTTCCTTTTTATTCTGGAGGCTTGGGTGTATTAGCAGGAGACCACATCAAGTCTGCGAGCGATCTCGGGATTCCATTTGTAGGCCTTGGGCTGTTCTATCGACAAGGGTATTTTCAGCAGAGGGTCGATCAAGGTGGGACACAACAGGAACATTATCCTACAACGCACCCCACGACAATTCCGGTTGAATTAGTGAAAAATAAGGAGGCCAAACCGCTCCTCTGCAGTGTCACGATCGGAAGTAATGTTGTTTATTTCCAGGGGTGGAGAATAATTGTAGGTCGTGCACGAGTGTATTTGCTCGATACTGATGTTCCCGAAAATGAAGAACAGTTCCGTGGTTTGACCGCGCTCGCATACGGTGGCGACGCGAACATGCGTATCAGACAGGAAATTGTTCTTGGGATTGGCGGTGTTAGATTTTTACGTGCCCAGGGAATTTCACCAGTAGTTTTTCACTTGAATGAAGGTCATGCAGCATTTTTAACCTTGGAGCTTTTACGTGAAAACATCCAGGCAGGGAAAACGAAAGAGCAAGCCGAAAATACTGTACGGGGACAGTGTATTTTTACAACTCATACTCCTGTCGCCGCCGGGCACGATCGCTTCCCATATGATTTAATTGAGTTTCATCTTAAGCCCTATGCCGATACTATGAAACTCACAATACAAGAATTTTTAGAATATGGACAAGACACAAGATCACAAGAAGAGCGAAATTTTGCCATGACAGTTTTAGCGATTAAGCTGTCGCGATCGGTAAACGGCGTCAGTAAAAGACATGGTGAAGTTAGCCGTGCAATGTGGAACAATGTTCTCATTGAATCTCATGAGAATCACAATGAGATCAGCTATGTCACAAATGGTGTTCACATGCCCAGTTGGACTTCATGCACATCATGGGAATTTTGGGAGCGACATAATTCTCATAAATGGAAAGAGCATCTCAATGATTCACGTTTTTGGAAACACGTTTCAAATCCCACAATTGTTTCAGATGAGGAGCTCTGGGCGCTACGATGTCAGCTCCGGAGAGAACTCATTGAATGTATTCGTCAAAACGCTCGCCTTCATCACATCATTGGAGGTGTCACAGGAGTGGAAGCGTTTACACAATTATTGTCAGTCGATGCTTTGACAATAGGTTTTGCTCGCCGCTTTGCCCCCTATAAACGTGCGCCTATACTTTTCTCTGACCTCTCAAAGGCGATCACATTATTCAATAATCCGCAACAACCAATTCAGATAATTTTTGCCGGAAAGGCTCATCCGCGTGATGCTGAGGGGAAAGAGTACCTTCGCAGAGTAATCGAATTGACACGTGAACATCCTTTTTTTGGGAAAGTTATTTTTATTGAAAATTACGACATGAATATTGCGCGGCACCTCGTTGCGGGGTGCGATCTTTGGCTCAATACGCCACGACGCCCACTTGAAGCTAGTGGCACAAGCGGGGAAAAGGTTGCTATTAATGGTGGACTACATTTGAGTACATTGGATGGATGGTGGAGTGAGGCATATAATGGAAAGAATGGCTGGGCAATTGGAGATAGGAGCGTCGATGAAACTATGCAAGTGGACGAGATTGATCGCCGAGATGCTGAGTCGCTTTATGACGTCCTGACAAATGAAATTATTCCAATCTTTTTTGATCGTGATCGTCATGGTATCCCCAAACGTTGGATTGCACGCATCCGCAATGCAATGTGTACAATTATTCCTGCCTATAACACTCACCGCATGGTAATGGAATATGCAAAAAAATATTATTTCCCCTCAAAGCGGTAAAATAAATACATACAATCTTGGTGTTGCGTGGAATTGGGAATTCGATAGCGAATTTATTCAAATTATTGGTGAGGAGTGCCTGGCCAGAGAGCTTTCTCTCTTTCTCATCGAGTCTCAAAATCTTCACGATACTTCTCAGAGGATGGAAAACAATTCGCTGAGTTTTGATGTATATTATGACCGTGCTTCGGATACAGATGATGATTTTAAACAAATAGCTGATCGTGTCGTAGAAAATTCGACTCATGTGATAAATCCTCATCCATTTGCCGCCCACGCAATGGATAAAGCAACAATGCATTTAGAGTTCCTCACAAAGGGAATTCACACGCCATACACAATAATTCTTTCTCCCTATAAGCATCAAAATACTCTTGATCTGAATCAGCTCGATTTCGATCGATTGGGAAAACCATTCATTATTAAACCGGCAAATACAACGGGAGGAGGAAATGGTGTGATCGTCGGAGCTCAGCAATCTATAGAAATTATTGAAGCACGTCAGCAACACAGAGATGATAAGTATCTCCTTCAAGAAACTATTTCACCATCCATGCTCGATGGAAGACGAACATGGTTTCGTGTGATTTATACTTTCGGAGAAATTCACCTTTGTTGGTGGGATGACATAACGCATGTTTATACATTACTTCATGCTGAGGAAGAACAGAACTACGGTTTATCGGCACTTCGATCAATTATAGAGACCATTCATGACATTTGTCGTTTGGATTTCTTTTCTTCAGAAATTGCTTTGACAAGTGAAGGGAAATTTGTCGTCGTTGATTATGTGAATGAAGTGTGCGACATGCGTTTGCAGTCAAATCATATTGACGGTGTTCCCGATTCGATTGTCCGAAGAGTCGCTCAGCTTATTGTTCACGAGGTCGAGAAACATTCCTCCTCTATGAGAAAAATTTAGACGGAAGCCATCCTCTAACTTCAATAAAAAATAATGAATGATACACTTGCAATTATTCTCGGTGGTGGCCAGGGAACCCGTCTCTATCCTCTGACGAAATATAGAGCAAAGCCCGCTCTCCCTCTCGCGGGGAAATATCGCCTCATCGATATCACACTAAGTAATTGCATCAATTCGGATATCAATAAAATCTTTGTTCTTACACAGTTCAACTCTGCTTCTCTCAATCAACATATAAACAACACTTATCGCTTCTCGCCCTTCTCGAAAGGGTTTGTCGAAGTGCTCGCAGCCCAACAGACAACGGTAAGCCCTGATTGGTTTCAGGGAACTGCAGATGCAGTACGAAAAAGTTTACCAACGATGGATCAATGGCAGGTTAGCGATTACTTGATTCTCTCCGGTGACCACCTTTATCGCATGGACTATCGTTTATTCATCGAGCACCACCGAAAAACAGATGCTGATATAACAATATCAGTTATTCCTGTTGAGGAAGCCCAAGCTTCGGGATTAGGATTGATGAAGACTCATGACGATGGTCGTGTTCTCGCTTTCAAAGAAAAGCCTCAAGGGGAAGAGCTCAAATCTATGCGTGTCGATACGCAATCATTAGGATTAGATTCTCAAAGGGCTGAGCGGATGCCCTACATGGCATCCATGGGGGTCTATATTTTTAAGCAACATGTTCTTTTCAATTTACTCAATCACTCTCGGGAACATACTGATTTCGGACGTGATATCATTCCGGAAGCAATCAAGAAATACCATGTTCAGGCGTATCTCTTTCAAGGATACTGGGAGGACATCGGAACGATTGAAACCTTCTACCAAGCTAACCTCGGACTCATCAGGCAGCCCGATCCTGCATTCAGCTTCTACGATATCGAATTCCCGATCTATACACGCCAGAGATTCCTTCCACCCAGCAAAATTCTTCACTGCTCAATTGAGGAATCGATGATCTGTGACGGCTGTATTGTACGAGGTGCACGGTTAAAGAAATCCATCGTCGGGATTCGCTCACGCATTTCTGAACAGTCCGTTCTGGAAGAAACTCTTTTGATGGGTGCCGATTATTTCCAATCAGATGATGATCGTGCGTCTAATCTCGCTGCGGGAAACCCCCCGGTTGGCATTGGTGCGCATAGTGTCATTCATCGGGCGATCATAGATAAAAATGTTCATATTGGAAAAAATGTCCAGATAATTAACAAAAATAAACAGATCAATCTTAATCGTGAACGGGAGGGGTATTGGATCTGTAATGGTATAGTTGTTGTGCTCAAGGATGCTATCATACCTGATGATTCGATTATTTAGTTACGGATGTTTTCAAGACTGAAAGCGATTAACTGAAAATGCCAACCAAAGATGTTGTGATAGTGGCTTCGGAAAATGGAGCGCTCAGGGGAGGGAAAGCAGGCGGCTTAGGTGATGTTGTTCGAGATTTGCCAAAAGCATTAGGAAAACTCGGATGGAGGATTTCAGTTATTTCGCCAGCATACGGTTTTCTTCATAGAGAGAACACCTCTAAATTTCGCTCAAGAATAAGTTTTCCGTTTGGTGGTCGTGAAGAGCATGGAGATTTTTTCGAAGTCACGGTTGAGGACCATGCTCAGAATGTTAGGTATTTTGTCTTCGAGCATCCTTCGGTCAGCGGCAATCCAATTTATGTGAATGATCCTCCCAACGAGCCATTTAAAACAGATGCGCTAAAGTATGCGTTGTTTTGTTCGGCGGTTGGTCAGTTCTTGAAAACCATACATCGCCCTTATGTATTGCATCTTCACGATTGGCATGCTTCAACCCTGCTCTTGTTGAGGGAGTTGCATCCTGAATTCAATCATCTGAAGGGAATAAAGACGGCGTTTACTATTCACAATCTGGCAATACAGGGTACACGGCCGATGAGAAATCACGCATCCTCTGTGGAAAGCTGGTTCCCGGAATTGTTCGTTGATTCAGAGTGGATACATCGATGGAGGGATCCGCGCTATGAGGAGCCGTGTTACTGTCCCATGGCCGTCGGGATTCAATATGCCGATAAAGTAAACACCGTTTCGGCGAGTTATGCAAAAGAGATATTGATGCCCAGCACCTCTTTAGGATTTTATGCAGGGGAGGGGCTTGAAGTCT
>DASRUF010000233.1:0-9277 GCA_035655575.1 Bacteroidota bacterium
AAATCGTCTAAACGCTTTTTTGAATTTCAATCTCACAATGTAGCTCATTATCTCTGTAATAGAAATTCTGTTCATGACACACGCGATGAAGGTACCTCCCGGTTTCAAGAAGGGTGAGATATTATCAGATAATGTCGATAAATCATCGGTACAGTTGACGCCCCCGAAGATCGAGATACAACCATCAAAGGTACCTTGAAGACCTTCTATGTTATCATAAGATCTATTGAAAATAGATATTGAATCCTCAAGCCTTTTTGCGTTTATTTTGTATTTGGCTTTTTCAATCATACGTGATGAAGAATCAATGGCAGTCACAGATATCCCATGTTCAGCTAAAAAAATTGCATCGGTACCGGTTCCGCAATTAATGTCCAAAACGGTTGAACCAGGGCTAAAGTATCTGAGATAACTATCCCAGATAATTGACCTAATATTTTGAGTTATAAGATTTTCTTCAAATATTAGATCGTATTCATCGGCAATTTCATCAAAGGCTGAGTTAACTGCAAACCCTTCCTTAATATCGATCATCCCAATAGCCCCCTCGTTAAAGTCATACCCAACCTGGCTGTTTTAGCTTTGAGGAAGGCAATCGATCGGGTGAGACTAAGCTTGCTCCCATTAGAAAGTGATTTAGTGTGGAGCACCTCATTCGTAAGATATCGGTTTGCGAACCAATAAAAACATTTTGAAAATCTCCCCTTGAATGAAAGATTTCTATCAGTGATATGCTGCCAATTGGTATTATTTAAAATTTGGTTTTCAATATCACCGTAAAATTGAGTGCCTTTAATCGGATAGGCAACCGTTGTCAAAAATGAGTTTGCCTGAGTTAATTTGAGATGTTCAACCGTTTGTTCAATATCAGCTATAGACTCTCCCGGATAACCAAGCATGACAAAAATTCCAGCTTGGATGCCATATTTTTGAGCTAGTTTTGTTATTCGTCGAATTTCATCAACTGAAACATGGCGTTGCATAGCATCAAGTATCCTTTGTGAGCCACTTTCTGAGCCATACCAGATTCTGAAACTGCCAAGTTCAGCCATCTTTTTCAGAATATCTTCATTAAGACGGTCTGCCCGAGATATGCATTCGAATGGTATGGATATCTTTCTTCTCTTCATTTCATCATAAAATTCATTAAACCACTTGTGGTGAATCGTGAACACATCATCAGCAAACCACAGCATATCAGGATTATATTTCTCACGAAGCAGTTCAATTTCATCAACAACACTTTTCACTGAGCGTCTGCGATGTGTTTCGCCGAAAACGGAACGACTACACCACGTGCATGTGAAGGGACAACCACGAGCACAAATCAATGAAACGGATCCCATTCCATGATATATCCGCCATGTCTTGATATATGCTGAAATATCAATTGCATCTCTATCTGGATTAGGAATGGAGTCTAAGTCTTGAATCAATGGCCGACTTCCTGTACGAACAATGTTGCCATCCTCGTTTCGAAAAACGATTCCTGTGATAAGGCGAAGTGGAGTTCTTTTCACCAACGCAGGGAGAAGTTCCTCCATCGTCCTCTCGCCTTCACCAATAACAGCAACATCAGCACCGAACTGCACGTATTCTTCTGCATATTCAGGTACATCTGGCCCACCAACGATAACAGTGCATCCGTGTTGTTTGCAATATCTGATTTGTTTGAGCGCATTCAATTTTGTCATCAAGTTAATGTATATTCCTACAATGGTAGGTCTTTGATGGTCGATATATTGATAGAAATCTTGTTTCATCTTGAATGTTGTATCAAACACTCTGACGTCAAATCCTTTTGATTTTAGATAAGCAGAAATGTACAGGATACCAAGTACGGGGTAGGGCTTCATTATCTCTTTTTCAGTTTTATCTTCATACAGGAAATAGGCGTGAGTGAGAAGGAGATCCATAGATATTACTGAGTGATTTTTTCAAGGCGATTTAATTGAGTTGTGTACTGAGGTAAGGTCATCATATGATACACCATTGCACTTATACGACGAAGAGTATATTTATCTACTCGCCTCTCTCGATTCATCCACTGCTTCAGAATGTCATTTCCTTGCCATATACGAAATTTCTTATGAATAACTTTATGGAGTACCCGATAGAAGTCTGGGTGATATGTTCCTTGAAACATCATCGCCAAATCTTGGCTATCAATCCAATTTTGTTTTTCACCGAGTTGTTCTTCAATATGCTTATAGAACTTCGTTCCTGGAAGGGGATAGGAGACTGAAATACCAATTTCATCAGGCATACACTTTTTTAACATTGTGAGAGTAAGATCGATATCCGATTTAGTTTCACCGGGATAACCAAACTGAAGAAAGAAACCGACGCGAATACCTCGTTCATGTAATAATCGTGTGGATTCGTAAATTTGTTCAATAGTAATTCCTTTTTCCATTGCATCGAGGATTTTTTGAGATCCTGATTCAGCTCCTATCCAGACTGATGCACATCCGGATCGATGAAGATGGGTAATAGAATCATCTTTCAATAATAGATCAGCGCGTGAGAGACACTTATAGGGAATTTGTACATTTTTATGTATCACACAGTCGGCAAATTGTGCAAGCCAACCGGGCTTTAATCCGAAAATATCATCACAAAACCAAAGATGGTCTGGGTGATATTTATTTTTTAATATGAGCATTTCTTCTACAACATCTTCAGGGCTACGCGAATGATATACTTGTCCATAAATGGGTTTTGCACACCAATTACAATGAAAAGGACATCCGCGCGTCGTGACGATATTCGTTGAAAAATACCCATGGCGTTTTTTCCAAATCCGCCGATAGTGTTCCATATCGATAAGGTCACGATCGGGGAAGGGAAAGATATCCAAATCACGTGAGATATCACGCTTCGCAGTATGATATTTTATGCCATTCTTTCGATATGATAAACCATGAATCGTTTGATGTTCAAAATCGGTTTTAAATCTAAGAGTATCGAGGAGTTCCTTTATTGTCGCTTCACCTTCACCAACTATAACATAATCGGCACCATGATCAAGATAATCATCAATATGATCAACTGGGTCAGAACCATGAACAATGACAACACAACCACTTTCTTTTGCCATCTTACTCATAAGGAATGCAGCATGTCGCATGCGGCTCAGGCACATTTTAGTTAAATAATTAAAATCATCGTCATAAATAACTAAATATTTGGGCTGGTATTTCTTTAGAATAGGCAGGATATCTTGCTCAGAATTTGCCAACATACTATCGAATAATGCGACAGAATAACCGAAGGACTTTAGGTAAGTGGCAGCATAGAGAGTTCCAAGGGGCGAATAGGGCGCCATGGCTCTATACTCTTTTGAATCGAACTTCAAAAAATATGAATGTGTAAAAAGAACATCAACCATGGGTTATCATCAACATGGTTAAAGCAAGGGTGATTGAATCTTATTCAGTCTGTAGATTATTTTGTCGTAATCTCAAATGGTAGATTGAGAGAATTGTTTCACTAAAATTTCCAATGAAGGCTCGAGATTCATTTGGAAAACAACGAAAAATTGACTCATGTAATGTTCGAGGATATTCCGGATACCGCTTTAACCAAATTTTTTTCATAACATTCATCAAATAGTTATCGAGTCGATTAGCTAGTACATCAACAAAAATCGACTCAACTACTTTTTGCAAATTGCTCTGTCTACGATAGTTACATTGCAGGGGGAATGCAAAAGGAGAAAAATTAGGAAAATATTTCTTGATCCAAGAATTTGTATTCATATACTCGAGGTAAAGCTTAAAATTGAATAATGGTTTGAGATGAGCTATTTCAGTCGCAGTATAGTAGTTATGTTCATCAAGAAACAGGTTATCAGACGAGATATAATAGTTTAAACAAAAATACCTTTTCTGATTCCACAAGAATATCTTCTTGAATAATGTTAGTAGTGCTCGACATATCCATAGACGACCTGGTTCTGTTACTATTACATAATCGATGTCACTCGTGGGACCTGCCACACCTTTAGATAGATCCCCTGAGATAAAAATTCCCCTCACAAAAGGGAAGTATTTAATAATCAGACCAACAAATCTTGCAATTCTTTGTCTGCGATGTGCTACTTTTTCTTTTCGTAATCTGATATCTGCAAGATCACATCCATTTCTATTGAGATGGTAATAAGCGTTTTGTTTTTTGATTTCCCCTAGGCTGGATAACCGTTCTAACGCCTCGATGAATGTAGGTCGTTTCATCGAATTTATTGGGAAGAGATGGTATAATTCCGAGGCGGTAAGAGGATGGTCAAAGATGTCATAATACAAGAGTGTTCGAGTTGTATGCTTATGAAAATCTGAACCTTTCATATTCCTTGATGTGCTAAATTCAACATTATGAATTTAGTCAAATTTTCATCGATTGCAAATAATATCAAAATTACCTATTTGAAGATCATGAAAGGATTTCCTATATTTTTTGACAAAATATGCTTTTGTTAATTTGAGATGCCTGGTAAATTACGGAAATTCTTTTCTTCAAATTTGTTAAAGAAATGCTATCTTTTCATGGCACTTTTTATAGTGTTATTCTTTGTCTGTAACGATTTATTAATGCCCTGGTATGTTGATAAAAGTGGAATACTCATTGTACCTTCGATCACTGGAAAACCTTTTGACATTGCTAAATCGACAATAGACTCAATCGGATTAGAAGGGCGGCAAGGTGATATTCGTATGGATAAGAGTCATACTGCCGGTATTGTAATATTTCAACATCCCCCTGCAGGCGAACAAGTAAAACGAGGTAGGCGGGTTTATATGACGGTGAGTGGAGGCGAAATGCTTGTATCTGTTCCCAACTTACGTGGACGAACTCTCCGTGATGCAAAGTTTGCATTAGAAAGAGAGGGATTAAAATTGGGAGCTATTGAATATCTACCATCTGAAGATTACCCTATCAATACGATTCTTGAACAAAGAATGAGTCCAGGCGCAAAAGTAAAAAAGGATATTTACGTTTCAGTCACGATAAGTCAAGGACGAGTAGCTGAAAACATAATTATCCCCGACTTAAACGGTAAAACCTTGAACGATGCATTAAATATTTTAAGAACCGCAGGTTTAAACCTAGGTAAAGTCACATACCTACCAGCAATGGATCTACTTCCTAATACTGTTGTTGATCAATATCCTCGAGTAGGTGAACGAGCCTCACCTCAACAAGCTATCGATCTTTTTGTTGTTCAAGGTGGTGAGAAGAAAAGGGCATTTCCAGAAAATTAATAACAACCGTTTACTAATATAAAATGATTAAAATAGCTCCTTCAATTCTATCCGCAGATTTTTCATCCTTAAAAGAACAAATCCGTCTTGTAGAAAAAGGAGGAGCGGACTGGCTCCATTTAGATATTATGGATGGACATTTTGTACCGAATATTACTTTCGGTCCGATGGTCATCAAGGCAATTAGATCCGTAACAAAGCTTCCTCTTGATGCACACTTGATGATTGAAAATCCAGATCGATATTTAGAAAATTTCAAGTCAGCGGGTGTGGATAGATTAACTGTACACGTCGAGACTTGCCCTCATCTTCATCGAACGATTCAACACATTAAAAAACTTGGAATGAAACCGGGAGTAACGCTCAATCCGTCCACACCTGCTTCATCTCTCAAAGAGATAATACCTTTCGTAGATTTAGTTTTAGTAATGACTGTAAATCCCGGTTTTGGTGGACAGAAATTTATTCGTTCTATGATAAAGAAAATTAAAGAAATATCAGGAATGATTAATGCGTATAATTCACCAATCTATCTTGAAGTTGATGGTGGCGTTGATGAATCCAATGCATCTGAATTAGTATCAGCCGGTGCAAACGTTCTTGTTGCGGGTAACTCAATCTTTTCAAAGAAAAATATTCCGCAAAGTATACATAACCTCAGAAAAGCTTCCCTTCGATAACTTACCAGTACCACCACCCTCAAAATAATCATAATATTTCTTGACATTGTTCACCCGATGCCTTATATTAAAAGGCATTTAAACAGTATAATCTTCCTTATTACGTTTTTATCTTGATAATACCTTAATATCTAAGGATTTAATTATTGCTCGACGATATTGATTTAAAAATTGTTGACCTTCTCCAAACTAATGGCAGAACAAGACGTAACGATATAGCTGAGCTCGTTGGATTATCACTACCATCCACAGGTGATCGCCTGCGCAAATTAGAAGACGCTGGTTACATAACTGGATACTACGCAAAAGTAGATCCCAAAAAGTTTGGTAAAGATATTACGGCTTTTATTTTCATTTCAATGGATACATCCAAGCATTACAATAGTTTTCTAGACCATGCGAAAACGATTGATGACATCCTTGAGTGTCATGCAATAACGGGCGAGGGTTCTCATATTCTAAAAATACGAACTGAAAATACAGCTTCGCTCGAGAAGCTTCTTGCAAGGATTCAGTCTTGGCATGGTGTGACCGGAACCAAAACTCATTTAGTGTTATCAACATCAAAAGAAACTACTCATATTAAAACAAGCAGTATTAAACAACATTCATAGAGGAGATCGTATGCCACCAAAAGCATCTAAATCACGCGCAGATTTTACCACAAAAGATATCCTAGATTTTTCAAAACGTGATAAGGTAGAATTCGTCCAATTACAGTTTACCGATCTGAATGGAATCTTAAAGGGAGTTACAATTCCGGCTTCAAAGTTGGAAGATGCCCTGACAGATGGCCTATGGTTTGACGGGTCATCTATTGAAGGTTTTATGCGGATTTTTGAAAGCGATATGTACTTGACACTCGATAAAAACACCTATGCTGTTATACCCTGGACCAAAACGAATTCAAAAGCAGTGGTTGCTCGATTCATGTGCGATGTGTACATGCCCGATGGGTCACCGTTCGAAGGCGATCCTCGTTATATTCTGAAAAGACAGCTCGAGCGAGCACGTAAGTTAGGATTTGTTTATAATGTTGGACCAGAATTGGAGTTCTTTTTATTCAGAAAGGAAAATGGGAAGCTCCTTCCTTTGCCACATGATACCGCAGGATATTTCGATCAAACAACTGATCTTGCAATGGAAATTCGTCAGGAGATGACTGCAGCTTTGCGCGGTTTTGGAATCGATGTGGAAGCGCTTCATCATGAAGTTGCATTCGGCCAACATGAAATCGATTTTCGATATGCCGATGCTCTCACAATTGCAGATCAGGCATCGACATTAAAATACACACTAAAATATATTGCCTCACATCATGATCTCCATGCAACTTTTATGGCAAAGCCAATCGCAGGAATCAATGGCTCCGGGATGCACGTTCATCAAAGTTTGTTCAGTTCCGATGGGAAAAATCTTTTCTTCGATAAAAAGGATGAGTACCATCTTTCAAAATTAGCACGATCATTTATTCAGGGCCAACTTCATCATATAATGGCTTTGAATGCCATCTTAAATCCGACGATAAATTCGTATAAGCGGCTCATCGTAGGATACGAGGCTCCCGTGTATATCGCATGGGGACAGCGTAATCGCTCAGCATTAATACGTATTCCTCGATACACTCCGGGCCGTGAAAAAGCTGTACGAGCAGAGCTAAGGTGTCCAGACCCCACTGCAAATCCTTACCTTGCCTTTGCAGTCATGTTAGCTGCTGGACTTGACGGTATAGAGAAAAAAATGGTACCACCGCCTCCTGTGGAGGAAAATATCTATGAATTTACAGATGACGAAGCCAAAAAGCGAAAAATTGGTATCCTTTCGAAAGATATCATGGAAGCTCTGGATCACCTTGAAAAGGATACTGTTATCCGTAAGACCTTAGGTGAGTATGCTTACAATAAATTTCATGACCTTATCGTGCAAGAGTGGGATCACTATCGAATGCAGGTAACCGCATGGGAAATTGATCATTACTTAGAAAAATATTAATCACCTGCTACTGAAGAATCGTTTTCTATATCTGAAAGCTCTACCTGATCAACGTAGGTAGAGCTTTTTCTTTTTAGAGCCGTTCGAATGGATTGAATCTGCAATGCTAGTATTATCCTAAAACTTTAGGAATATAAACTTGTAAACTTGAGATTGGGAGGGAACTTTCTTATTTTGACCCGCATGAATTACTCAACTCTTCACTACACTACTGAGAATCGTAAGGCAATTGTCACCCTCAATCGTCCTGAGAAGCGCAATGCTCTTGATGACATTATGATTAGTGAACTCAATGATGTTTTTAATTCCATCAATCGAGATCAAAATATAAGGATTGTGATCATCACGGGTGCAGAATCTACGTTCTGTGCGGGAATGGACTTGGATTATCTTAAAAAATTTTCTCAGAAAGAACAAACGGAAAACTTAGAAGATGCTCGACAATTTATGAAACTCCTGCTTACCATTAACGGGTTAAAAAAACCTGTCATTGCGATGGTGAATGGACCGGCGCTCGGTGGAGGGTGCGGGATTGTTGCAGCTTGCGATTTTATCTTTGCTTCAAAAGAAAAAGCAAAATTAGGTGTTCCAGAAGTTCGATTAGGATTTTTGCCGGCAATCATCCTTGTGTATCTTATTAAACGAATGGGGGAGGGAGCCGCAAGAGAGTTTGTTCTTCGTGGTGACATACTCGATGCTTCACAAGCGAAAGATAAAGGACTTGTTACTGAAGTGGTTGAAGATAAATCATTAAAGGCTACTGTGAATGCATTCGCTGACCAATTTGCGAGCACCACAAGCGCGTCGTCGATCAGTCTAACAAAAGAATTATTCTCACGATTCAATGAACTTGAGTATAAGGATGCCTTAGAGTATGCCGCCAATTTGAATGCGCTTACCAGGAAAACTGATGATTTTAAAAAGGGGATTGAATCATTTCTTAAGAAGGAAAAATTGCAGTGGTGATGATCAACAGTGAGGATCTCAAAACTTATGTTCGCAGCATTCCAGACTTTCCAAAGAAGGGGATTGTATTCAGAGATATTACAACTCTCATCAACAACAAGGATGCTTTTAAAGTGGCAATTGATGTGTTCTATGATCGTTATCAATCATTAAACATTGAAAAAGTTGTAAGTGTTGAGTCGAGAGGGTTTATATTCGGAAGCGTGCTTGCGTATCGTTTGGGTGCAGGTTTTGTACCAGTGAGGAAACCTAAAAAACTTCCCTCGAAAACAATTCGAGAAGAGTATCAGCTAGAATATGGAACCGACGCACTTGAAATACACATAGATGCTATCCAGAAGGGAGAAAAAGTTCTTATTGTTGATGATCTTCTTGCCA
>DASRUF010000234.1:0-7432 GCA_035655575.1 Bacteroidota bacterium
GTACATCAGTATATGTCGCCGCAGGTTTTCCACCTATTGTTTCATTGACAAAACCTTGAGCTGTGTGGCACCTTGAACAACTTGTACTGTTCATGTGCTCAATCTCTCCCGGTTCTCCTTGCGATTTTGCATGTGCGCTACTACCCCACTCATAATTTTTAATATGGCCCGTTTTTCTACCATGGCACTGGCCACACATATCAGCCGAAAATGTAGTCGCAATCTTGTTGTTATCGATTGAACCGCTATGCAAACTCCCTGGACCATGACAGTTTTCACACTGAATGTTTGAAACGTTTGCCAAGGTTGGGAAATTTATTTTAATAGAATCCCATACACCTGGGTGCTGTGGACTTGGGATCGTGAACCCAAGTGTTTTTGCAATATCATCCCATCCACCATTTACAGCCGTTGATAACGTATCATAACCGACGGAGTGACATGACACACAACGTTCAGCATAATGATCACTGCTATCAACATTATATGCAAAGACCTTCGCATGTCCCGTATTTTCCCAATCGATGACTTTCTGTGTATGGCAACCGAGAGCACATTGTCCCGTTCCAGGTGAACCTGCAATATTACCTACCCCTAACCATTTCCCTGAGTTGATGTAGATTGATGTCGTCTTTGTTCCATGGCTCGTCGTTACTGATAAATCCACTTTGTATTGTCCTGTCGTATCAGTAATAAAATACGTAGTTGTATCGGTATGAACGATAGCCGCGGCTCCACCCGGAGGATTCGTCAACGTCCAGGTCTGAGATGTAATCGTATCAACCCAGCTATTTCTCACCGTCGTATCAGCTGAATAAAGCGCCAGAGCTTCCAACCAAACCTTCTGCCCCTTTCCAACGTTTGGTAGACCGCTCGATAGTACATTATATCTTCCGGTTGCTCTGAGATCAGGTGTTACTCCTTTTACGATAATTCTCGCAGTTTGGGTTTGAGCCACCACAAGATTAGATAAACCGACAATAAGAAGAACTGATAAACAAATGATGGATACAGTTCTAATGTGTTTCATAGAGACATTCCTTCTTAAATTTTGGATAGTTATTGTTAGAGATTAACAATTTGTTGATTGATTTTTTCCTCAGTTTAATATGAAGAAATCTGTTATTTCGCTTTAAAATATTGCAAGCATCGTACCAAATCGATTTGTTTATGAAGGGTAATAAATATGGTAGATTCTCATCTAAGTATAATGAAAGTATAGAGGGCGCATCAGGCTTGAGAAAAAATGGGCTTTACAACCCAGTGGTGGGTGTGGTGAACCAACTGATAGAACGAAAGATCAAAAATCCTCAGCGACCTTTTGAGATTGATTCTTTAATTACCCTAACAAGCTCATTAAGGTCGAAAGGCTTTTCTATAAATTGCTCAATTTCTGTAGACTCATATTCATGACGATTCATAAAATCATTATCAGTGCTAATCATGATCACTTTGATTTCCGGAGTGATCCTCTTCGCTATTTTAGCAACCTCAAATCCATCAATTTGAGGAAATTGAAAGTCAGTGATGACAAGATCAAACCTTTCACTACGTAATTGATTGATGGCATTTTCCACCGAAGTTACAATCACTACGTCAAAACCGACTTTCTTTAGGGCACTTTCAATCGACCAATTAATTAGCGGCTCGTCTTCGATAATCAAGATTCTCTCTGTTTTTACGATCGAAAAAGAATTCATGTTGTCCATAGTCTGGTTTTCCAAATGAGTGACAGATGTTTTGAACTCCATGGTTATTCAAGGCAAGATGTATGCCACTTGATATTATTTAAACCTTATCAAATATCACGAGTGAGTTAAGCATCCACTCAATGAGTGATCCCAACACTGGGTGAATACCACCAAGCGTAGGGTGTGAAAAGACCTAAAGAGAGATTAGTTGGAAAGATGTTTTAAAAGGTTATATTTTTTCATGCGATATCGAAGGGTATCACGTGAAATTTTTAGAAGTTTTGCGGCGTGGGTTTGATTATATCCTGTCTTTTCTAACGAGGTAAGTAGCGCCTGCTTCTCAAGTTCATACAGAGATTGTCCATCAATTCCAACATTTATGGTTTGTGGTAAATCAGTTGATATACCGGTGGCGACATGCATGAAGTGGATATGTGGAGCCCTGATAATTACATCATTATTCAATAACACGGTCCGTTCGAGCACATTGCGAAGTTCACGAACATTTCCGGGCCAATGATATTTATAGAGAATCGCTTTTGCTTCTTCAGTAAATCCTTGAAAATGTTTATGAAATTTCGTATTGAACTCGTTGAGAAAATATTCTGCCAACAGCAATATATCATCCTCACGATCACGCAGTGGCGGCATAGTGAGACTTGCAACATTAAGTCGATAGTAAAGGTCTAAACGAAATGTTTGTTTCTCTAAAAGCTTCTCAAGCGATTGATTAGTTGCAGCAATGATGCGGATATCAACCGTAATCTCTTCCACCCCACCGATGCGCTGAAACGTCTTTTGTTCCAAAACACGTAGTAATTTTACTTGAATCTTCTGAGAGATGTCACCAATCTCGTCTAACAAGATGGTTCCGCAATCTGCAAGTTCAAAGATACCCTTTTTCTGATTCCTTGCATCAGTAAAGGCTCCTTTCTCATGACCAAATAACTCACTTTCGATGAGCGATTCTGGGAGAGCTGAGCAGTTCACTGTCATAAAAGGGTTATTTTTTCGCTCGCTCAAAAAATGAATTGCCGTTGCCGCAAGCTCCTTTCCTGTCCCAGTCTCACCCGTAATGAGCACAGTAGTTCCATTGCTCCGGGCAATATTTGTGATAGCTTCGAAAACATTCTTCATCACCGGGGACGTACCAATGATGCCACATAAACCATTTGATTTATTTTGTTCTTTGAGAAAATGTGCAATCTGTCGTTTTAATTTCGTAGATTCCAATGCTCGTTCAATAACAACTTCAAGCTCTTCAATATTAACCGGTTTCGTTACATAATCAATGGCGCCAAGCTTCATAGCTTTCACTGCGGTTTCAGAACGATCAACTGCTGTTAACATGATAACTGGCGCCGAAATCTGTTTATTTACAACATCATGCAGGAGATCGAGACCCGTACCATCGGGAAGCAATTGATCGAGTATAATCAAATCTGGTTCCTTATTATCTACTATCGATAAACCTTGTTTCATCGTGTCTGCTTCTAAAATCCGGTATCCCGCTTTCGATAGTTCCTGTGTTAACGACCAGCGGATTAATTTTTCATCATCGACAATAAGTATTGTTTCCCCATGCATAAATTATCCCTTATAGAATTGTCCTCGAGGAAGAGTTATGGTTACAGTTGTACCAGAACCTTCCTGACTCGAGACTGATATCGATCCACGATGTTGTTCGATAATGCGTCGCGAGATTGTCATTCCAAGACCTGTTCCTTTATGTTTCGTCGTAAAAAACGGTTGGAAAATTCGATCAAGCACATCGGCTGGAATACCCCGCCCAGTATCCATCACCAGCAATTTCAAGACAGAATCCTCTTGGGATGAAGCAATGGTGAGCTGACCTGAACCATCCATTGCCTGAATTGCATTTACCATCACATTCCACAAGACTTGCTGTAGTTGCTTTGGATCCGCTGATATCATTGGGTCATTACCATTAAGCATATTTGTGATGGTGATTTTCTTTCCTTTCGTCTGCTGTGAAATTAGAGTTAAGGTTTTTTGAACGAGATCGTGCAAGTTTACATCAGTAAAGAGCGGATTGATGGGGCGTGCATAGCTAAGAAAATCATTGACAACATGATTGATCCGCTCGATTTGTATTATCATTTCGGAAAGGACCTCTTTTCGAGGATGATCCTCTGGTGTTTCATCATTGAACACTTGTAATGCACCCATAATACCCGCGATAGGGTTTTTGATCTCATGAGCAATGCCTGCAGCCATTTCACCGGTTGTTGCTAAACGGTCTGCATGTTCCAAATGCTTTTGATGCAACTCGTGAATTCTTGCATGCGCTTCATTGATTGTTTTTACGAGTTCATTGAAATCACGAGTGAGTCCGGCAATCTCGTCATTCGTAGTTGGTTCTTCAAGCAGTGGAAAACTAGTCTTCGAATCCTGCTCAAATTGATGAATTTTCCCTTTTACTGTCCGAATATGATGGTGGAGTTTTGTCACCGGTTTTATAACAAGAAATAAAAGGGTAAGAAATATCGTGCTTCCGATCCCTATAAACGTAATTACTGTAACAGCAATGTTAATTATACGGTGCTGCTGAGCAAGAGTAGAAATATCATCAAGTGAGAGCTTGACTCCGATAAAACCGCCCGGGGGACCAGACGGTTGATGACATCTGTTACATGCCTCCATTTTGAGAATAGGAGTAAGAATATAGACAGATGAAGAGTCGTTCTCTTTCAAAATTAAAAATCTTTCTTCCTTTGTTTCAGGAATCATTTTAAACCTATTGATCGGCAAAAACTTAACGTTGTCGCTGTGCTTAGCCTGTCGTGTGATTTCACCGCTGCTATCAATAAGATACACATTGACGATGTAAGGCTTCACTAATACTTCATCCATGGCATGCTGTATATGAGGTCGTTCGGTATACAACATTGAGTGCTCGAGTACACCACGAACAAAATCTGCATTTGCACGCGCCCGAACAATAGCCAACTGCTGAAGTAGTTCATATCCGGTTCGCTGAGCAAAGTAAAGGAAGATGCTGGCACAGCCGAGGAGAACCAATGCCACGGCAACGGCAATTTTAGCCCGGAGAGTTGGAAATAGTCTTTCTAAAAAACGTCTCATTGTCTATATATTAAACAATCATCGTGCCATCAATCATTAGTGAAACAGATAGTAATTTATTCATTAATTACATAAGGTCTTTTTGAAATACAAAGATGTTTTCAGAACTGAGAAAATTTAACCCCCAATTCTGGGCTTGGAAGGGGTTGTGATAATGCAAGTATAAAATATTCCTGGATATGAGAAGATATGTCTATGAAACACCATCGACAATCATTCTTCGGTTAAAAGCGACGAATGTTCCAATAACAATCAACACCACACCCGCCCACACTACAAGCATAAGTGGTTTTGTGCTCACTTGCAGTATAAGTGATTCTACTCCCGCAGAACTTGTATGATCATCAAATCCATGAAATTCCAGGAGGATTTTTTTCTGCTCCACACTCATTCCATTGATAGTAACACGATGATTTTTTTCCCCACCTGCTTTCATATCTAAAGACGGTAAAGTTGCAGGCATGTCTTTATGATCTCCCTGTTCATTAATCATGATGGCGGGGGCAACTTCGTGATCTTTTCCCTGACTTGCTACGTTAAGAACTGCCCCGACTGCCATCGCTCCACTCTCGGCATGTTGCCCGGTCTCGAACCGCACAAAAGTGATCTTATACCCTTCTATTTCTTTCGTTTCACCCTTCGTAATTTCCATTATCGGATGTTGATGCTCTGCCCCGGTTGATTTCAATTCTTGCGGCGAAATGTACAAATCTTCCAGAGGTAATATTTTTATATCCGGTTCACGCATCATACCCTGATTAGATTTGCTAAAGTACAACTTTGGTGTTGCGATAAAAGAACTCTTTCCATCGGACACTTCGATATTCATTTGGTTTTTTGCGTTTGGATTGGTGGTAACTCCTTTAAATGTAAAATCATACCCAAAGGCATTCTGAGGTTCGTCTTGTTTCAACATTAATGTTTTTTCTTTACCATAATTTCCTGAACCAACGATGCCAATAAACATAAGTGCCACACCAACATGTGCCAAGGGTGCACCGGTATTCAGGAAACTCACACGCCAATTTCGAACAAGGGCAAAAAGATTTGTCCATAATGCAAATGCGGCTGTAGTCACAAATACCAACAAACTCATCGATCGTACACCCACGACGTAAGCCATAACAGACACGACTGCGGACAGAATGAGAGGTGGGAGTATTTGCTTCATTATCTCCTTAGAACCCTGCGGAATCCAACTCAAATACGGAGTGATTCCGAGAAGAATTCCCATCAGAATAGCAATCGGTAGATTCACCTTGTTATAAAAAGAAATATCAACTTGCGAAGCAGCACCAAATAATCCCGTAAGCAGGGGAGATGAAGTTCCAACTATGATAAACAATCCAGATGCACAAAGAACCATTATGCTAATAGCAAGCACAAATTCTCGAGTCCAGCTCGATAGTTCTATCGCAGGTCCTCGCATTTCACGAAAACGATTAATAAAAAGCCCAAAGCCGATAACAAGCGTAACCACAATCGCTGCGATGAGATAATTGTTGATCCCAAGATCAACGAATGAATGAACTGAAAAATCTCCCAAGACACCACTGCGTGTTAAGAATGTTGCAAACAGAACGAGAGTAAAAGTAATTATTGCAAGAAAAATATTTGTTTTAACCAACGATCCTTTTGCCTTTTGTATGATGAGGCCATGAATTAGTGCAAGTAAAGTAATCCAGGGAACAAGCGAAGAATTTTCCACAGGATCCCACCCCCAATAGCCACCCCAGCCTAAAACTTCGTACGCCCAAAATCCTCCAATGATGATGCCGGCACCAAGCCACAATGCAGCGACGATTGTCCATCGGAGTCCAAAATTTAGCCATTGCGAATACTCCCGACGAACCATTCCTGCGATTACCAGGGCGAAGGGAAAAATTGATGCAGCATATCCAACAAATAGGATGGGTGGGTGAATAGCCATCCATGGATCTTGTAAAAGAGGATTTAACCCTGCCCCGTCGGGTGGTATCTCAGGTGTTATCTCAAATGGACTTTTCACTAACATCAACAGATATAAGAAACCTGAAAAGGCACTTACAACTGCCATTGAATACCCACTACCAGTTCTCACAGATCGCCTGAAAAACATCCCCATCAGACCAACTAATACTGCCCACAGAAGGAACGTACCCTCTTGCCCCGCCCAAAAAGCAGAGATCAGATACAATAAGGGCAAATCTCTCGAACTATAGCGATACACATACGAAAACTGAAACTGATGTGTTAAAAAATAGTAGAATAGGAATACCGACGCACTAACTCCTGCAATGAGCATGACAAGAAAGCTTCGATCAGCTAACCTACTTTTCATCGAGTGAGAAGAGGTGTTTTGACGACGTGCTGATGTATAATATAAAAACCCCGCACCCATTGATGTAACAAATGCAATCCAGATTAATAACTGCTCAACCATTATTCTTATACCCTTTCATAATTTGTGAACCAATAAAACTTCTCACGAATGGCACAAGAAATATGCCAAGTTAATTGTAGGTAATTCCTTTTAAAAGTGTGGCATTTCACTCACAAAAGAGAGTTAGATTCTCAAGATTGAGAGGAATATTTTAAGGTTATCAAAGGAATGATATAACATGGGAGTAGAAAGATGGGGATTTCCATTTTTCTCC
>DASRUF010000235.1:0-7438 GCA_035655575.1 Bacteroidota bacterium
GTATGGACGTACTGACGGTAATAAAGTTGTAATTTTCCCAAAGAACGATATCAATATCGGCGAGTATCTTCAAATAAAAATCAATCGGTCAAATTCCGCTACATTGTTTGGTTCTGTCCACAAAGAGAAAATGTATCAGACAAGAAGTACAGAACGTATGATTGGAGTTACTCCATGATGCTGAGAGAAATAGCGCGCATAAAAATATTTATAGCTCATCTCAGCCTGATTCTCATTATTCACTGGTTTCCGCTTTCAGCACAGACACCAGACGACGAGATACGAACATACATTGACAAGCTTGAAAAAAATGACATCGAAGAAGTGAAAAAGGCATTACCCGGACTTATTGCAAAATATCAGAATAATCCCGGAATCATTTATCTTCAAGGCAGACTATCTCAGGATGGAATTGAAGCAGTCAAATTCTATCAGAGTGTCGTCGATAATTTCCCGCAGAGTGAGTGGGCTGATGACGCGCTGTATAAAACTTACCAATATTATTATGCGCTGGGTTTGTACCGAACGGCTGAATTAAAATTACAACAACTCAAAAAAGATTATCCACAATCCATCTATGTGAGTGGCAAGACTATTGCAAGCATCCCAAAGATGGAAGAAGAGACGGTGAAACACCCGACAAAAGAATCGACAACACCACAGCAACAACCAATGAATGAAAGTCCTGCACCGAAAAAAGAACCATATACCTTACAAGTGGGGGCATTTTCCACAGCGGCAAACGCGGAGAAACAAAAGAATTTCTTTGAGGAATTAGGACATATCGTGGAAATCACAAATAAAGTGCGTGGGGGAAAAAGCTTGTATCTTGTTTGGGTCGGAAGCTTTTCGACTTCAGAGGAAACTCAACGTTTCGCAAAGGAAGTCAGAAAAAAATATAGCATCGATTGTCTGGTGATCGAGAGATATTAAGACGATGAACAGAGACCTTTTTCAAAAGCAACAAGGCATCATCGGCGAATCAGTCGAGATTAAAGAAATCGTCGACGTCATCGCACAAGTGGCGCCGACAGATATAACAATCTTAATCACGGGTGAGAGCGGTGTTGGAAAAGAAGTCATTGCGAAGGCGATCCATACTGCAAGCAATCGATCGCACAAGCCGATGATCTCAATAAACGCAGGTGCGATTCCCGAGGGCATCATTGAAAGCGAATTATTCGGGCATGAAAAAGGTGCATTCACCGGCGCGGGTGAAACCCGGAAGGGCTACTTTGAACTTGCGGACGGCGGCACGATCTTCCTCGACGAAATCGGGGAGCTTCCGATTGGAACACAAGTAAAATTTCTACGCGTACTCGAGAGTGGAGAATATAATAAGGTGGGATCGGCAACACCACGAAAAGTAAATGTTCGGGTGATTGCTGCAACAAACAAAGATTTAGAATCTGAAGTTCGGGATGGCAACTTTAGACCAGATCTTTTTTTTCGTCTCCGCTCAATTAACATTCGCATTCCAGCGCTTCGTGAACGCCGGGAAGACATTCCTTTTTTAGTCGCTGAATTCACAAAGCAGATTTGTGAAAAAAACAATGTCACTTCTGCTGGCTTCTCGGATGATGCAATGGTCATGTTAAAGCAATATCACTGGCCCGGGAATGTTCGGGAACTTCGCAATGTCATCGAAAGTATGATCGTCATCGAACGAGGAAAAATGATTGATGTACACGATGTAAGAAAATACCTCAAGGAATTCCGAAATAATGGACGCAACCTCCCGGTCTACACACACAAAACGCCGGAACAAGCAGAACGAGAGCTAATCTATCGCGCACTACTCGAAATGAAAAGTGATATCATGGAAATTAAACAGCTACTGGATCAGCCACAAAACGCACATCATGCCGTACCTAGTGCTGTTACGGTTGGATCAAACTATGTCGAGGCTAATATTTCCAGCGAGATCCCCGATAAAAACGAAACAATGATTCCACTCGATGAGATGGAAAAACGGATGATCCTCAATGCGCTGGAACGGTTTAGTGGCAATCGCCGACTTGCCGCTAAAGCACTCAATATCAGTGAACGCACTCTTTACCGCAAAATTAAAGAATTTGGGTTCGAGTAATATTTTATCATGCGCCTTATTATAACCATTCCCGTTATTATTTTACTCACGGGCTGTTTTCTGATGCCCTATTCCTTTACGGGCTCATCCGTTCCTTCACACATCAAAACAATTGCAATTCCGCTTTTTGACGACCAAAGTGGATCGGGGGAACCCGGATTGAGAGAAAAACTCACAAATAAATTGATCGAACGTTTTCGACAGGATAATAGTCTCGAGATTGCTGATAAAACTCAGGCAGATTCTATTGTGGAAGGCATTATTCTTTCATTACCCGATCAACCCAACGTTGTATCGAAAGGTGAAACAGTGACAAAGCGGCGGGTGACAATCAATGTTAAGGTATTGTATCAGGATTTAAAACTCAAGAAGAAAGTGTTCGATAAACAATTTTCTCAATGGGGAGATTATGAAATCGGTGCCGGACCGGCACAACGTCAATCAGGAATCGATGCTGCCATTGAAAAATTAACCGAAGACATTCTACGCGAAACAGTTTCAGGATGGTAAATTCAACTCTTCTATCACAACACGTTATTAAATAATTCATGGAAGACATAATAATTGGTGCGTACTTCATTTCTTTATCGATCCTTTTTTTATTCGGATCGAGTGGTTTTGTGATGATCTATTATTATTTAAAACATCGCAACACAAAGCAGGACATTGCTGCATCACTTAATGAATTTCCGGCTGTTACGATTCAGCTGCCTATTTACAATGAATTCTACGTGGTCGAACGCTTAATTGACGCTGCATGTCAAATCGATTACCCTCGCGAACAGCTTGAAATTCAATTGCTCGATGATTCCTCCGACGAAACATCGAATATCGTTGCCTCACGTGTCGAACATTTTATCAAGCAAGGAATCGATATCAAACATATACGCCGATCTTCTCGTGATGGCTATAAAGCTGGTGCATTAAAAGAAGGATTGAAAACCGCAAAAGGAGAATTCATCGCGATATTTGATGCAGACTTTGTTCCCAAACCTGATTTCCTTCTCAAAACACTTCCCTATTTCTTTCACGGTCACAAAATAGGACTTGTCCAAACACGATGGGAACATCTCAACAGCGATTATTCTTTTTTGACTCGTATTCAAGCGATGGCACTCGATGGTCATTTCGTCATAGAACAAAACGTGCGCAACAAAGCCGGTTTCTTCATAAACTTTAATGGAACCGGCGGCATTTGGCGAAAAGAATGTATCTACGATGCTGGGAACTGGGAAGCGGACACTCTAACAGAAGACCTGGATTTAAGTTATCGTGCTCAGTTACGTGGTTGGAAATTCAAATTCCTTAATGACGTTACGTCGCCGGCAGAATTGCCATCAGAAATCAATGCTTTAAAATCTCAACAATTTCGATGGACAAAAGGCGCGATCGAAACGGCAAGAAAAATTCTTCCAAGAGTATGGAAATCGGATTTACCGTTTGAGAAAAAAATGCATGCGACATTCCATCTCTCGAATAACATTGTGTTCCCTTTTATTCTCATCGCTGGCATTCTGAATGTTCCACTCATTTTCATCAAACATCAAGGCGGATACGAGCTCTATTTTGCGATTATGGCGGTCTTTGTTTTTGCATTCATCGGCTCGTTTCTTTTTTACCTCTATTCTCAGAAAGATGTCTACAACGATTGGCAAAAAAGAATGTTATTATTCCCACTCTTCATGGCGGGTAGTATGGGCTTTGCAGTAAATAATACAATTGCAGTTCTTGAGGGATTGCTCAAAAAGAAATCAGGTTTTATCCGCACACCTAAATACAACGTTATCGAGAAGAAAGATGTCTGGCAAAATAAGCGCTATGTCCCGGTAAAGGTTAGTGCCGCTGTAATTATTGAAATGGTATTAGCACTGTATTGCCTGTTTGGAGTTGGCGCTTCAATTTACTTCCTCGAATTAGCAGCAGTGCCATTCCAATTGCTCTTTTCGATGGGATTCGGACTCATTGCCTGGCTTTCAATGAAACACGTGTGGATAGCCCGCAAACTTCGAGCAAAAAATCATAATGCACCAGCGTATAATACTCATGAATCCCAAGACTCTCAGGACCTTGGAATTGCTTTGGCTGAATAAGGAAAACCGATGGCTATGATGGTCATCTCTCAACTCGAATCTAAACTCGCCCGTCAACCTCACTCTCCCCTTTTTGCGCGTTTAGCAGGCGAATACTTCAATGCGGGAAAAATCGAAGAGGCAAAAGAGCTTTGTATCTCTGGATTACGACAGTATCCTTCATATGCTACCGCAAATTTTGTACTCGCGAAGTGCTATGCATCAGAAAAAAATTATTCCCTGGCAGAAAAACATCTTCAACACGCACTTGTGTGGCTTCCCACTTGTGCTTCACTTGATACTTTTCAGAAAGAATTGCAAGCAGTTCCGAACGAGCCGAGGGCTGAATCACCAGACAACGTTATCGACACCGAACCATCACAATCTTCAGCCGATGGGTATCATCATTCTTTTGAAGATATTCAGACAACAGTTTCGATTGAAGAACCAGATGGCGTGGATACTCAAACAATAATCAATGAATCCCAATTTCCACCCACTTCTATAGCACAATCAATCCCTGTTAATGAAGAAAAACCGACTGATGAGTTAAACAATACTCTCTTGAGAAAGGATTCGACACCGTTGAATCCCACAGAATCCGCTGAGAAACAAGTCTTTGCAACCGAAGAGAGTATCTTCAGAACCAATGAAGAAGGGAGAATTGTAAGTAAAACACTTGCAGAAATTTATGCCCTGCAGGGAGAATATCATGAAGCAATACTGACCTACCAACTGTTAAAAAATCAACGCCCCTACCAAAGCCAAGAATTCGATAATCGCATTAACGAATTGAAAACGTTACTTCATTCTAAAACAACATAGTGATTCCCTGCATACAATGAGCCTCGCCTTATAGGACTTGAAGAGCGATGCTCTTTTACTTGAGGGAAGCAACGTGCTTCATGAGGCTGGATTTTTTATTGGCAGCATTATTCCTATGAATAATTCCTTTTGCGGCAAGCTGATCCAGTAATTTAACAACCCGTTTTAACTCTTGTGCAGCTTTTTCCTTATCCTTCGATGATCGAACTTTTTTGATTGCATTTCTCATTTTAGAGAGATGTGCCCTGTTTCGCGAGCGATGTCTGAGGGCTTTACGTGCCTGTCGTTCCGCTGATAAATGTTGTGCCATTTCCTTGGATTTCCTTTACAATTTGTGATAAAAATGTGCACCAATGTACGAAAAATCTTACAGACGAGCAATTAAAAAATCGTATAACTCAGTCCCATGGCAATATTTTCCTTGATTTGTGTACGTGGGCTTGCTCGCTTTTCATTAATAAGCTGGACACTCAAGATCGCGGTAATATATTTGTTCACTTTCGCCGTGATCGTCGATGTGTTACGAACAACGACTTCATCGAGTGCCTTGAATGGTGCAAACAACTCCAATTGACTCGTGAACAACATATTTTCTTCCAGCTGCCACTCGACATTGGTGACAGATTCCAAACCGCCATCAACGCTCGTTTTTTCAATCGATGTCGTTGCAGGATCGTCTGCGTATTGATTAAATTTATCTGTGATTACCTCGCGAAGCGCTAAGCCGAGTCGTTCCCTGAATTCTTTCATCGGTTGGTATCCTACACCCGCGCTCTGCGTGAAATATGCGGGATCAAAAAACTTTGATACATCCGCCCCGATACCTGTGGCATCATAAACAAACCCTCTCGCAAATTGGGTTTTCACGGTTACAGCACCGTAGGGATTAATGTACGATCCAAGTTTATAAGTAAAGACAGATCCAAGATCGATGATATCGTCCGTCTTTCGTAACCCTTGAATGCCCAAGCGTGTTTGCCCAAAAGCGAATTTATATATGCTTGTCCAATTGAACATTGCTTCATCCTGGGCCGATTTACCGTCGATGGTTATGGTATACGCCAGGGCATTTTCACCCCCTTGCACCCAATCCGTGTAAGCAACTTGTGTCAACGTCAAACCAGTTAACAAGCCATGTTTCCATCCATACTCGGGCGGTGGCGTTGCTGATGACTGAGTCTGCGATTGTATTCTTTGCATCATGATAAGCAACAACACCACGACATACAAGAGATTTTTCATTACGTGATTTCCCATTTTTGACCTTTTCCTAATAATTATTATTTCTTTGCTACCTTTTCTTCCTTCAATACCTTCTTTGCAAAAAAGAACACAATCCATGCGACGATCAGGAAATCAATCGCAGCTCCAAAAAATGGTCCTAGAAGAAAATGAAATGGACCGATATGTAATGTGGCAGTTCGCCACCCGCCACCGGGAAGAAAAAATGTTACGAATGGCATTAAAATCCCATCAACTGTTGCGGTAATCAGTCCATTCAGTTTCCCTCCAATGAGAACAGCGATGGCGAGACCGATGACACCGTATTGTTTCAAAAATTCCATGAATTCTTTGACCATTGAATGACTCCAATTGATTTGTGAAAGATGAATACAATTGCTTTATAATAATATTATTTCCATACTTATTCAACCAGAGTTGCGGGGACGTAATTACGCAATCCCAGTTTTTGTTGCTTCTTGACGTTTGTTTTTATACATTTTCGAATACAGATTGGGATTTAAGTTAATAGTCATTTCACCCACGCTTACGGGTCGTAGCAAAATCTGTTTATTACATCATTGTCATAATTGTTCTATCCATTCTATACAAGGAGAGTAATCATGAAATTCACTAACGTAGTAACCTGCACAGTTCTCGTTCTACTTCTGTACAGTTCAGTCATGGTAGCCCAGAAAGGCGAGCACCATAAATCCAGTAAAATCGAGATAATCGGCAAAGTCCATTTCCCTGTATCAGGCAATAGCTTGGCACAGGACCAGTTTAATCGAGGTATGGCGCTGCTGCACTCCTTCTGGTACGAAGAGGCGGGGAAAACGTTTGGCTCCATCACGAACATCGATCCAAGCTGTGTAATGGCATACTGGGGTCTCGCTACCAGCTACTACCACCCGCTCTGGGACCCTCCCGATGCTGCAACATTGAAGAAGGGATGGGAGACGATTCAGAAGGCAAAATCTATCGGTGCGACGACGGATCGTGAACGAGACTATATCGAGGCAATCGAGGTCTATTATAAAGACTCGGACAAGCTTGACCATCGTACAAGAGCATTAGCGTATGAAAAGGCATTAGAGCAACTTTATCTCCGCTATCCTGACGATCAGGAAGCGGCAGTGTTGTATGCACTCGAGTTGGATGCGACCTCGCTTCCTACAGATAAATCATATGCAAATCAGAAAAAAGCGAGTGATATCCTCAATAAAGTATTAAA
>DASRUF010000236.1:0-6371 GCA_035655575.1 Bacteroidota bacterium
AGGATCTAGGATACCGAAGGTAACGCCCCCCATGGGCTGCTCGCTCGGATCGAGTTGTTGATTATGGTTTCTGTCGAAGTATTTTCGTACACAGATGCGTCCAAGCGCCACTGGCATACCTTGTTGCATTCGTATTGTAGCAGTTGTTGACCCTGATCGACCTGCGAGTGTTCCACCCGGTGCACCAACAAAGTCGATGCGGTAGGTGATATCGAAAAAGCTATCGACATTCCAGTCACCACCGGGTAATTGAGTTAGTGTTGTGTGACCCGGGCTTGGTAATCCAAAACCAGTCCCCGCTGTAATTCTGAGGAGATCAAAATCAGGGTCTCCCGTAACCTGTCCCTGTAATTGAAACATATCAGTATCAAATGATTGAACTGGATTACCCGATGTCCGCGGAGCGGAATGTGTCACACACTGCATGTCCATGGGAATAGTTCGATTAAACCCCGAGAGTGAACCAGTTCCCGACATTACGAGTGTGAGTAGACCCTTGAACTGCTCGATTGCACCGCCTAATGACCCACCAACGGAGTATGTAATATCGAAGAAACTATCGAACGTACCTTGAGAGTTGAGCTGATCTCCAACAGCTAAACCGTTGATGATATCAATTGTCCCAGATGGATTGGTGTAAGGGCAGGAGGCAGGGATATTGGCGGTTCCGCTTCCATTATCAGGTGCAGTACATGGTACACCAGCAATAGCGTTGGTCAACTCTGAAGCATTGAAAAAGAACATTAGGCACAAAGAAAAAAATAGACACGCGAAAAATCTTGCTAAGACTTTCATAAATTCTCCTCTTGTGGTTAGTGATTAGTGAGTTGTGTAGAAGATTTTAAATTCATCGTAGAAGAAAGGGTATTAACACAATAGAACAATGAGGACTTGATTATCTGAAATCTATAAATTGCACAAATGAAAGTCAAGGATAAAATGTGATAAGTCTGAAACCGGGGGAAAATCCTTAAATCGTTAATAAATGTAACTTATTCGTATAAGTTAAGGATGGGACTTAAGGACTGGCTCTTAATGTGAAAAGGGGAGGTTTTTTGCTGTTTTAGGATCGTCAAAATACTAATCCCTGTTCTATCTAACTACTTCAGCAACAATAATTTTCTAACGCTCACAAAGCCCTCTCCAGTGATGCCTCCTTTTTCACTCGTGATCACCATAGCATGGATACGTAAATATCCACACCACTCTAAACTGAATTACCAACGTTATTCGTCGCGTTCCATGTCACTGATTTGTATCCTACTTCTTGAATCCTGTCCATTCGTCTTCATACTTCAGGAATCAAAGTGGCGGACAGAATCAAAAGTAGATGGTATCCAAGGATCCACCTCGTATCGGTGAGAACGACAAAGCTTTCAGCTCATTCTTTCTTTCGGGTGTTTTGCTCGATATCAAGCAAGAGATAAATCACCCCACCCACATTATACAACATCAAAATCGGTATAATAGCAGCGATGAGTGCCCCGCCATAAGTGCTCACTAAATCACGAAAGTTCGGGAATTGCATGCCAGCAGAAAAATATTGAATAAAGAACAGGACGGAATTAATTACCCATATTATACCACCGAGGAACGCAAGCTTCTGACAAATAAATGCTGCATTCCGTAATCCTTTGTATTTGTCCATAATTTCTCCTTCAAGTGTTATTTTTGAGTTATGTTATTCGACGATGCCACAAAGGTAAAATTTTGTGAACTGAATGTCAAATAAGAAAGATTGCTCCGTGGTGAATCGATCAATGAGCAGAAATTGTCCAATTGATCATCTCCTCCTTAACGATCGACCAGATAGGAGGAACTACTTTGAGGTTCAGATCACCCTCCTATTTTAAGATTGTAAAAGCTTTGGTGGCGGTAAAATCCTTCGTTTGGATCCGATAGAAATACACCCCGCTTGCGAAATGCTCAGCATCAAATAGGATCTCATTTCTTCCAACTTGTTTATATTCATCAGCAAGTAGAGTCTGTACGGGTTCACCTAAAATTGTGTAGATGGTGAGCCTGACATGAGAGGCTTTTGCAAGATTGAAGCGTATCGTTGTGAGTGGATTAAAAGGGTTCGGATAATTCTGATATAGACGATGTTCGTTCGGTTGCTGGTTGACGAGACGGTCGTCTTCAACGCCAAGGAGGGGATTCAACGGTCTGACGTTCGTGATTAAGTACGCATAGGATCCATACCCGGTCCACTGAGAGATATTGACGTAATAATTTGCAGGCGTTGGGTTTGGTCTGACGATAATTTCGGTAGTACCAAACGTGCCGGCGGATTGAATCTGTGCGCCAGTGTTGTCATACAAATAGAGATCAGCCTCAAGTGTTGGTTCGGTATCAACGCGAATGAAGAGTGTGTCCCATCCCGACGGGAGGGTGAATGAAAAATAATCATCTCTCTCAGTATAGCCATTTGTATAATATCCACTATGACCCGTATGGATGGTTTGCACCGTGGCAGAGGTTGCGATTTGAAAAGAATCGTTCGGTTCTATATCGTTTGTGAGAGTTGCATATTGAAATATTGAAGTAATGGTGTATGAACCCCAACCACTGAATCGGTATGCTTTGACATAATATGTTCCGGGCATAAGTCCATTTTTATGCGTCGCTTCTCTTATCCCCCATGAAGTATCATAATCGGCGAGTTTCGTTATCATGTCGGCATCATATAAAAACAAATCCAACTCAAGTGTCGAATCGGAAAGTGTACGAATAGTAAGATTACCATCGGAGGTTGTCGTTACTTTCCACCAATCCGTGAAATCGATGTAATTGTTTACGTAGTATCCAAGATGCCCGGTAGCACTACTATCGAGACCGAATGTTCGGGCAACACTAACAGAATCATTACCTTCGGGATCATTCGGAAGTCGGGCAGGCGTAAAAAGAGCAGTAAAAGTATAACTTCCATAACCGTTCCATCGGAGTGCCTTTATGTAATAGGTCCCTGGCATCAGATCACTTCGATGAGTTGCTTCGTTCGTACCCCAGGATGTGTCATACGATGCCAGCTCGTGTGTGCCATCGAGATCGTAGAGAAATAAATCAAGTTCTAAGGTCGTATCGGAAACTGTTACGATACGCAGTTGACCATCAGAAGGGATAGTGACTTTCCACCAATCATTAAGGTCTGTATAATTGTTCGAATAAAAGCCAAGCCGTCCAGTGTACGTTGTGTCCAGTGTGATTACGCCAGCCACATTAGCAGAATCGTTTACTTCAGCATCATTCGGATAGGGCGCAGGAGTAAATTGGGAGGCGATTGTATAATTTCCTGAGCCACTCCAACGGACTGCTTTTACGTAGTATGTTCCGGGTAAGAGATCATTCCGATGTGTTGTTTCTTTGGTGCCAAAGGAGATATCATACCTTGCGATTTCATGTGTGCCGTCCATGTCAAAAATGTACAAATCAACTTCAACTGTAGTATCAGAAATTGTCTCAATGTAGAGACGACCATCGACGAGTGTAGTAACTTTCCACCAATCAACAAGATCTCCAGATGAAAGGCTTCCAGAATTTGATCCATTTAATGCGAGAACATTTGCAGTTGATGGGTCGTTGTTCGGCTCTTCTTCACTGAATAAGGTTACTTGATTGACAATGGAAAAAAGAACAAATATGAGTGATGAAGTGAAGATTTTATGTAACATGGAAACTTCTCCTTTATTGTCTTTTGAGATGGAAAAAATACTTTTCTAAAGTAGTGAAATACCCACCCAATATCGAAAACCTAATGTGTCTGTTGCCTAATTATCTTTGCAAGTTGGGAAGTACACACGCAGTCCATTCAATGACAAAAATAATTAATCATCTTCGAGACGAGCTTTGCTGTTGTGAGGTCGGGATGATGCAAGCCCTTTATTGGAGAAAGTTCTACGACATCACAACCGACTACTTGTTTTCGTTTTCCGAGTTTACGAAGCAACGTCATTGTCTCTTGCCATAGTAATCCGTTTGGTTCGGGAGTTCCTGTAGCAGGCATGATCGAAGGGTCGAAGCCATCGACATCGAATGTTACATAAACCTTATCAGTAAGCTTTTCGATTACCAAATCGTACCAGAATTTCAGCACTTTAGTGTACTTGCCCTCGCGAATTTCGTGGGCATACAGTGTTGTAATGTTTTGTTCCTTAATATACTCGGCTTCTTCGATGGACTGAGCGCGGATGCCGACCTGAACAAGCCGGCGAGGGTCGAGGTATTCGCACACTCGAGCCATAACAGAGGCGTGACTAAATTGGGAACCCAGATATTCAGTACGGAGGTCAGAGTGTGCATCGATTTGGAGGACAGATAAATCCTTATATCGTTCAGCATAAGCGGCGATCGTTGCTTGTGAGATTGTATGTTCACCCCCAAGTGTGATAACAAATTTATTTTTGTTTATTAACTCTTTCACCGTTTTATAGATGGATTCAAGTGAGTCCTCGTCATTTTTTTTCGAAAAATTCATTGGCTGAAGGGTGGCAATGCCGAGTTCACGATGGACCTCCCGCCGTGTTTCTTCATCGTAGAATTCTACATAGTGGGAGGCATCGAGGATGGCTTTGGGCCCATGTTTTGTTCCGCCCCCGTAGCTGACCGTTCGTTCGTACGGGACAGGCAATACGACAACTCGGGAGCGTTCAAACGAAGAATCTTCCTCTTCGATTCCAAGAAAATTCGATTTTGAATCTAGGGTTGTAAATATCATTGTTGGATATACTTTGAGAATATTATCTTTGAATGGTGCTGGTCGGGTCTATTTTGCTCAAAATATACTGGTTTGAGAAGCGAAATGCAATCTGAGAGAAACTGATTTTTGAGCTAATCTTGACTCTGAGAATATTTTCTCATACTTTCTTACAAATTCTCATTTGACATGAAACGATCTTCACCCTATATCATTATTGTTTCAATCATTGCCTTTTGGTGCCTGCTACTGATTTTACCATCATTGCTGGCGGTGCTTGGAGGACCAGTATCAGGTATGAGTGAACAACTCTATCGGAGTTTCTCCAAGATTTGTCATCAATATGACTCTCGTTCGTTGCATCTCTTTGGGTATAAGCTTGCAGTTTGTGCACGTTGTTCGGCGATATACTTTGGTTTTTTCATCGGTGTGTTATTAAGCCCTCTCCTGAAGCGAGATCAGTTTTCGCACGCACGATATTGGTGGGTACTTGCAATCCTACCCATGGTCATCGATGTTCTCCTGGATTTCTTCGGCATCAGTCAGAGTAATACGTCCACTCGTCTCTCAACGGGTGGATTTTTTGGCGTACTCGCTGCGTTAATTCTCACTCCGATTATTGAAGAAGTATTAAATACTTTTACCAATCGTTTTCAATTATTTAAAGGAGTCCAATATGAATCCAAAACCTGATAAAATTATTCCTGCTCTTTACGGCGGCGTTATCATTGGTGTGATTTCGGCAGTTCCTTTTCTCAGTATAATTAATTGTCTTTGTTGTGCCGGAGTACTCTTGGGTGGATTTATGGCAGTGTACTTCTACAAAAATAATTTTACCCCAGATACAATGCCGTACACAGCAGGAGATTGTATGTTAGTGGGTGTCATTGCAGGGGTCTTTGGTGCAATCATCGACACTATTCTTTCTGCGATAATACTGGTATCTATCGGTAATATCGCACAGGAATTTGTCCTCGATCTCTTACGCAATATGGATGTTGAAATACCGGAGGAAGTATGGGAAGCACTTGAGGAAGCTTTGAGTGGGGAGCTCACGGGTTTCGTTCTCTTCCTGAATTTGGTAATGAGCATGGTGTTTTTTTCTATTTTTGGTTTGTTGGGTGGATTGATTGGGTACAGTGTGTACAAACCGAAGCCACAGATTCCCCCGCCACCAATGCCTCAAGCTTCTTGAAGCAAATGTGATAAAGGTCCCTTCATATAACGTTCTGAAGAGGTGGTTGTTGTTCTGTGCCACCTCTTTTTATTTTCTTTGTAGTGCATTCGGCGATGAAAAGAACGAATACGAAATAATAGCTCATCGGGTCCGATTGCATATCTTTCCTTCATCAAATGAAATCGCTTGTACGGATACAATCTCGGTACGATTACTATCGAAGCAAGTCAAACAAATTAAGTTATCCTTATCGCCGATCTATAGTATCGATGATGCTGAAATCAATGGGAGGGAGTCGAATTTTAAACGAAGCAGAGATGTCATTGAATTCAGCAATATCCCATCCGATTCAGTCATCAGCATCGTTCTCTCATACTCTGGCACTCTGGTACACCGAACGGAATTCTCACAACTGACGAATGATCGGGCCCTTCTTCGAGAAGAAGAAATCCTACCTCATGGGATAAAAAATTTACACTACGTCCGGCTGAATATTATCGT
>DASRUF010000237.1:0-3922 GCA_035655575.1 Bacteroidota bacterium
GACAAATGGAAAAACTGGAAAATGACTGAAAACGAAATCACACTTCGTTGGGACATGACACATGATTTACAAGAAGATCACGTATTAAACGGAATGACAGAAGAAGAAATAATTGAACTTCTTGGACAACCAGAATCAAAATCAAAAATTGAATGGACTTATGACTTGGGAATGGCAAGACGTGGAATTGACACTGGGACATTAAGCTTGACCTTTGAAAATGGAAAAGTTAAGACCCACCATGTAAGGACAGGTTGAATCAAATCATCACACAACAAAAGGTATAATCCATTGCGGGGCTTGGTTTAAGGTGCAAATTTTATCAGCTTAAAATGTTTTGTAACGTGGGACAATTTGGTAATCTTAAACCCGCAACAGCTTATACATTAACGTTGGCAGCAATTTCGGAAACGTTCGATAATATAATGACCATAATGGAACGCACTTTTGCAAGGCTATTTGTACTTATAATCAGTATGATCTACATCAATTTGTCTATCGCCCAACAAAAACTGCTAGATGTATTACCATTTAAGGATGGAAAAGTCATATATACAGAAGTAGTTGAAGTCGACAGCGCATCTTCGGTTCAGCTTTATGATCGGGCAAAACGTTGGTTCGTCCATACGTATAATTCTAGTAAAGATGTCATCCAACTTGACGATAAGGAAAAAGGTGAAATAATTGGCAAAGGTTTTTTTCAAGACACATGGATGGTCACTTTCTACGCCGGCCAGAATGTAAATGTCTGGCAGACTATTAGGGTCCAAGTAAAGGACTTTAAATATCGATATGAAATAACGGACTTTATCATGAGGTATTATGTAAGTCCTTCTGAGTCCACACGTGGCAGGGACATCGATCTACCTGTTGAAGAATGGAACAAAGGGCGCGATGCAAATACGCAGAAGTTCTATTTAAAAATTGATGATAATGTCAAGGCCTTAATAACATCACTTAAAGATGCAATGAACCAAGCAGTCGATGAGGAGTGGTGAAAATGCTCCCAACACAGGCTATGCACCATCGGCCCAAATCCGCCCACCAGTCACCGACGGCCCATAGCCCAACCGTTAGCGACTATGAGAATTATGCTTTCTAAAGATTAAGCTTGTAGCTCTTCAGGGAACTTGAAAATCAAATAGATATGAAAGAGACGTTTTTGATATCAATTATTATGTTAGTTGGTCTCCGATGTATAAGTCAACAATCCGCTGAGCACTTTTCATCAGCAGCACCAAATGATTCACGATATGAACTACTACAGGCTACGGGGGAATATGGCAGCTTATTTACGGTAATGTTAGATAAGTTCAAAGAAAGAGTTTTCAGGCTTGTAAAAAGAGATACAGGAGATTTTTTTTGGGAACAAATGATTGTAGCTGAACATCCTGATGACGTACAGACAGACCAAGTGGTAAATTATCAAATTTTCTTTTCAGCTCATGGCATTTTATCGACATTTTTAGTGAATGTGAATACAGGAGCTACTTGGCATTTAGCAAAAGATAATACTTATGGACTATGGTGGGCGACAATTGAATAGAGTAGCTTATGTAAGGAATATTTCTGTACTTCAGAATAAATTCCGATTGAGAGTTGTTCGACCTGAAGCAGTACCGCTTCAGGCCGAACAGGTACTAGGGACGCTATCGAAAGGTTGCTCTCCCTCTGTGACGCCTCGAGGTAATGCCCTTCTTTTTTGAGGGAAAGTAGCAAGTGCCAAATTGGACCGCCTCTCACCCAAAGATGCGATGGTTTCTTCCCACGACCTGCAGAATTTTACGGGCGAAATTCTCATGCCATGATTCGCACAAAAGTCTATCCTACCTCTTTTTCCTCTATTTGCCCCATTGGGGAAATTTATAAAGTCCGATACCCACTTATACTTCATTACCCAGCAGAAATTATTTACATTTATTCAAGTCAAATCAACAGAAGTTATTAAGCAAGTATTATGCTCAAAGGATTGCTGCTGGCGGGCATTCAATTGTTTGTGATCCAACTCTATATCACATCACAGCCTGATCCACGTTTTGGCGCCTTCCACGGAACAGTCTATGACATGCCTGCGGAATATCTCAATAAGGGATATGGGAGTTGGGTGTCCTATTTCGATGTCCTTCAGCATGTCACCCTTGACTCCTTAGCAATACCCAGGACCCGTACGGATGAAAAATACTTTCCCGGTGTCCGGTACAGAGGCCGGTATGCTATTATCTTTTCTTCCGAACTGGAAATTGATCAGCGCGGCTGCTATGAATTCTATCTGGAATCGGATGATGGCTCCAGATTGTGGATTGAGGACAGCTTGATCATCGACAATGACAAGCCGCATCCAATGACCGCCAAACGGGATTCGGTGATGCTGGGAAAGGGGAAGTATCCCATGAAAGTCTGGTACTATAGCGCTTATTATCCGCAATATGGATTGATCCTGAGATCCAAAGCCCTCCCAGACACGACATACTGCATGTCAGGTAAATCAAAGCAGCTCGTGACATTCGATTCCAATACCGTGCTTTTTGAATTTGATTCGTATGTCATTTCTCCTCAGGGAAAGCGCGAACTGGATAAAATATGTTCGGATCTGAATAAGCAAACCGTCAGGCGAATTCATGTTCTTGGATATACAGATCATGTTGGTTCCCCGGAATACAACGAAGTACTTTCGCTCAAGCGCGCGGAATCCATCGTCAGTTATATCAAATCAAAACTGATCCAATCGGGTATCACCTTCAAAGCAGAAGGAAGAGGGGCGCTAAACCAAGGCTCTCAAAACGCCGATGAACAACACTTAAATCGGCGGGTTGAAATTTATGTCGAGTAGTATCCTGACCACAATAAGGCGACTTCCAACACAGGCATCGTCGAGCCAAAGAAGGAATCAAAATATCAATCAAAATGGCAATTGCAATGAAACGCAGATATCTGGCATTGTGGTAGAATTCCTGGACCGGATCAACCGACTGCTCTTCTTCATTGCAATTTTGATTGCCATTTTCCTGCCTACCGGACAGGCAGGTGGGTTCCCCGGAATACAAAGAAGGAATCAAAATATCAATCAAAATGGCAATTGCAATGAAACGCAGATATCTGACCGATTGCTCTTCTTCATTGCAATTTTGATTGCCATTTTGATTTTGATTGATTTCCCCCTCACCCAGAGATGCGATGGTTTCTTCCCCACCCCCTGCTGAATTTTACGGGCGAAATTCTATGCCATGATTCGTTCAAAGTCTTTCCTCTTAGCGGCTACTTTAGAGACTACTTAGCAGCTACTTAGAGGCTACTTAGATTCCACTTAGTTCAGCGTAATCACAGAAACAGCGTTATCATTCAACCATGCGGATTCACGGATATGCCCGATTGTGATTGAACCTGTGAGATATCCGCGATCTGTACCTCTGTAGCTTTCGTGTACCTGACTGAAGACAGACTCATCAATTATTTTTTGTGCAGGATAGCTCAGGTAAAGCTCCACCGTTGTCTTGTCATGTGAACTGAGGTCAACACCATGCGAATGTTTCCTGTATTCATACTTATAGCCATAACGTAGCGCACTAATGTCACTGAGCACAGCAGACGCCGTTGGATATCGCCCTGCTCCTTTTCCTGACAAAAATTGTTCATCTGCAAGACTGCTGCCAATGAGTAACCCGTTGTATTCGTTGTGTACATCAAACAGCTTGCTTGAGTGGTCCACAAATCCCGGCAAAACTGTTGCAGAATACTGAGAGCCATTTACGCGATTTGCACGCGCAAGCAGTTTTACCCGCTTCCCTTTCTCGCGTGCATACTGCATATCAAATGGATGCAAGGATGAGATACCTTTCCGCAGAATTGAATGTGGATCGGCAATGACGCCAAATGCATGAAACAAGATCAGACAGAGTTTAAACGTCGCATCAATTCCTTCTAC
>DASRUF010000238.1:0-3204 GCA_035655575.1 Bacteroidota bacterium
CGGAAGAGAAGAATTATGTACTGAAGGCAAATCAGGTGCCAGTGCAATACCGTCTCTACCAAAATTATCCGAATCCGTTTAATCCAGTCACAGTCATCAAATATCAGGTGCCAGTTCCGAGTAAAGTAACGCTGAGAATATATAATATCCTAGGACAAGAAGTTGTAAACCTCGTTGATGAGATTCAAGATGAAGGTTTCATGTCCGTTGAATGGAACTCGTTAAATGGCGATGGTAGGATGGTTGCCAGCGGGGTGTATTTCTACCGGCTCGAAGCAAAAAGTATCGCTGAGACAAATAGATTATTCAGGGAAACAGGCAAGATGCTTCTTCTTCGATGAAGTCGAGTAAAGCTATCGCACCGCTATTGGTTTTGATGAAGTGGTATATTAAATTGGTGTGTTTGATGATTTGATACTCGTTAATTAGTGAATATCGAGTCGTTTATTTTACAATGTATTTGATTTAACATTCGTCGAGAAAATGCTCTCAGCAGCAAATGTCGTTGGACACCATCCAGAGCAAATAGAATCGTTGTACAAGCAGTTCCATCATCGATTGAAACAATTCATTTTCAACCGAATTAATAATAAAGAGATTGCAGAAGACCTCCTTCAGGATGTTTTCGTAAAGATCCATGATCGGATTGACACATTAAAAGATAATGCAAAACTCGAAAGTTGGGTTTATCGAATCGCACGAAATTCGATTGTCGACTACTACAGATCGAAAAAAGTAAAATTAGATCTTCAAGAAATTGACCTGAGAGAGGATGAAAATGAAGATAATGATGTAACAAAAAGGTTCTTACCTGCTGTGCGCGAGATGGTGGAGCAACTTCCTGAACCGTATCGTGAGGCGCTTGTTCTTGTTGAATTCGAGGGTGTGAGTCAGAAGGATCTTGCTAAACGCCTTGGGCTTTCGTTTTCCGGTGCGAAATCCCGAGTACAACGAGCCAGGGCGATGGTGAAGGATCTGCTGTTGCAGTGCTGTCACTTCGAGTTCGATCGGTATGGTACAATCATCGATTATCACCCGATTTCTTACTCATGTTGTGCAAATAAAGAACAGCAACACTAAAATCCCCTCCAGAGTTATTTTATTATTCTATCTGCGTCCTTCTTTGATGTTCTCCGTCTATATGTATAAAATAGACAACCAATTATAAGGTGAAAAAATGGAATCTAATAAGGATCATGATATAAAAAATGCAATTAGCCGCCATTATGGTAAAATAGCATCGAAGGGAAGTCAGTCATGCTGCCAGCCAAGTACGACATCTCAGGACGATTTACTTGCGAGTTGTTGCTTTGATTCAAAAGAGCAAAACCTCATGCAAATTACCCAAAAACTAGGATATACAGCTGAAAATGTTCGCGATGTTCCTGTTGAATCCAATTTAGGGCTCGGTTGTGGTAATCCAGTAGCTCATGCGGATTTGAAAGAAGGAGAGACGGTCCTCGATTTAGGAAGTGGCGCTGGTTTCGATTGTTTTCTGGCTTCCAAGATGGTTGGTACAACAGGAAAAGTAATCGGTGTTGACATGACACCGGAAATGATTGCAAAAGCAAGTAAAAATGCCATGAGTACAGGTGATTCAAATATCGAATTTCGATTAGGTGAGATGGAACATCTTCCAATCGCAGATAATTCGATTGATGTAATTCTTTCTAATTGTGTCGTTAATCTTTCTCAACAAAAAGAAAGAGTGTTTCAAGAAGCTTATCGGGTGTTGAGAGCAGGTGGACGGCTTTCAATTTCAGACATCATTGCACGAAAACCTTTGCCTAAGCGAATTCAGACGGACATTGGAGCTATCGTCGGTTGCATCGGGGGAGCTGTAACGAAAAGCGAAATCGAACGTACATTGCAGTATGCTGGCTTTGAGGATATTAGAATTTCTGTAAATGAGGAAAGTCAGAAAATGAATTCTCAATGTTGTGGAGATAATTCGCTCGATGAGTATATCGCGTCTGCTACGATAGCGGCGAAAAAACCGCTTAAAGATAATCGATAATTCATTATCGGTATATTGTCCGTCAAACAAAAAAAATTACAATAAGGAGACTATTGTCATGAGCTCAAAAGGTTATTTCGATGAAGTTGCCGAACAATGGGATACAATGCGAGAAGGATTTTTTCCAGAAAGTGTTCGAGAGAAAGCAATAGCGAAGGCAAACGTTGTAGCTGAAACGATAGCAGCCGATCTTGGCGCAGGCACCGGATTCATAACTGAAGAATTAATCAAACATGGAATCTCTGTGATTGCGGTTGATCAGTCAACCAGTATGGTTGAACAGATGAGGAAAAAGTTTGGACCAACTGCTTCGATTGATTATCGACAAGGTGTTGCAGAGCATTTACCAATTGCGAATGGAGAAGTGAATTATGCCTTTGCTAACATGTATCTGCACCATGTAGAAAACCCTCCCGTGGCGATACAGGAGATGGTGAGGATTTTGAGCCCCGGTGGGAAACTTGTTATCACCGATCTTGATGAGCATCAATACGAATTTTTAATGAAAGAACAACACGACCACTGGCCCGGATTTAAACGAGAAGATGTGAAGAAATGGTTGCTAAATGCGGGACTCTTTAATGTGGATGTTGACTGCATTGATGAGGATTGTTGTTCCGAATCTCAGTCCGGAACTGCCAGTGCAAGAATAAGCATCTTCATCGCTTACGGTGAGAAAAAAATGATAAGTAACGATGATTACAACCACGTGGGAATGTCAGAACACAAACACTACTATAAGTGGGAGTGCGAGGAAGAATTCTGTTGAGTATTGTTTATTTCTTGGAACATTGGGGATCTACTATCAATTTTAAAAAGTTAAATATTATCAGTTTGGATTCAAACGTCTGTTCTGAGAAATGATTTAAAATACTTTTCCGATCGTTTGCCCACCTCCTCCCTCAGAAGCTTTATCGGGTGTGTAATTTCACTCAGTCAATAGGGTCTCACGTTATTCTACCCTTCTCAATCCTGAAACATCTTCACACACTTCTCTTTCATCCCTGAGAACATTCATATTGTGCAATCAATGGGATTTGTTGAAAAATTAAAGAATTAACAAAACCTCCCAATAAAATCATTGGCACAGATGTTGAAATAGACAATGATGTCTAATTTTAAAAACCATAAATGTCGCTCATTTTCAGTAAATCTTGTGAATATGGAGTTCAAGCAGTTCTTTTCCT
>DASRUF010000239.1:0-2891 GCA_035655575.1 Bacteroidota bacterium
AAATTACCGCAAGGTCCGATACACACAAAAGATCCCAAGAAAGTTTTCCCGAAGAAAGAGCGTACGTATGGTAGTATGGAGGAACTTATTCACGATTTCATGATCGTAAACTTTGGTATTAATCCTCCGACTGGCGAAATCTATCATGCTATTGAGGGCTCAAAAGGGGAATTAGGTTTTTATATTGTTAGTCAAGGGGAAGGCAGCCCATGGAGATTGAAAATCCGCTCACCGTCATTCGTTAATCTTCAGGCATTACCTCTCATGCTAAAAGGTGGGATGATCTCCGATGTCGTTGCAGTGATTGGTAGTATGGATCCAGTGATGGGAGAGGCGGATAAATGATAATTAAAAATGTAGAATGAAAAATGAAAAATTATTTAGATTCTGATTTGAAGTTATGCTATCAGAAGTAAATCTAAAAAAATTTGAAGACCTGAAAAAGCGTTATCCAACCACGAAAGCTCTTACACTTCCTCTCCTCTGGCTGATTCAGGAACAGGATGGATGGATATCCCAGGACTCGATGAAATACGCGGCAGAATTGCTACAAATGCCCCTCAGTCATGTATACGGCGTCGTGACGTTTTATACGATGTTCAATACTAACCCGGTTGGGAAATACCATATTCAAATTTGCACAAACGTCTCCTGTCAGTTGCGGGGATCTGCGGAGATTGTTGACCAGGTGTGCAATCGCTTACATCTCAAATTTGGTGAGATGGCAAAAGATAATCGCTTTTCGATCAATGAAGTTGAATGCCTTGGTTCATGCGGAACAGCACCAATGATGCAAGTGAATGATGACTATTACGAAGATTTAACCGTTGAGAAGGTTAATCATCTCCTCGATAAATTTTCCAAGAAATAATTTATTTGAAACCGCTAGTTCCTGAACCCATCGATGCATACTGAAAAACTTATACTTCCCGATATTCCGAATCTCCATCGTATCGATATCTATGAGGAACAGGGAGGGTATCAGGCACTTCGTAAAGCATTAGGAATGAAGCCCGATGAGATTATCGACGAAGTTAAAAAATCCAATCTGCGAGGACGGGGAGGTGCATGTTTTCCCACTGGGTTTAAGTGGACATTTATGCCCAAACAAAGTACGAAATCAAAATATCTTTGCGCGAACGGAGATGAAAGTGAACCGGGAACGTTTAAAGATCGTGCGATCTTCGAGTTTAATCCTCATCTCTTTATTGAGGGAGCCCTCATCGCTGCTTATGCTATGGGTATTCAAACGATCTACGTTTATATCCGTGGAGAATATGCCAAGTGGATTCAATTGTTGCAGAAAGCGATTGATGACGCTTACGCAAAAAATTTTATTGGCAAGAATGTCTTGAATACCGGTTTCTGTGTAGAGATGTATATTCATCGAGGTGCTGGAGCGTATATTTGCGGTGAAGAATCTGCATTGATGAATTCTATCGAAGGAGATCGAGGGTATCCAAGAATCAAACCACCCTTCCCAGCACAATATGGTCTCTGGGGATGTCCAACGACGATCAACAATATTGAGACCTTGGCGAATGTTCCTATTATTCTTAGCAAAGGATGGGAGTGGTATTCCAAAATTGGTGCACCGAAGCAACCAGGGACACTTCTCTATGGAATTAGCGGGCATGTGAACAAGCCCGGGGTCTACGAGCTTCCCACAGGTGTTTTGTTAACGGATCTTATTACAACATATGCGGGTGGGGTTCCCGGAAATAAAAAAATTAAAGCAATCATACCCGGCGGTTCATCAACAATGTGGCTCCGTGGAGACGAATTGGAAGGTGTGAAAATGGATGCGGAGTCATTAAAAGCTGTGGGCACTTCGATTGGGACAGGCGGCGTCATCGTGATGGACGAAGATACAGATATAATGAAGGTTCTTACGCGAATCACACATTTTTATCATCACGAATCGTGTGGCCAGTGCACACCATGTAGGGAAGGTTGCGGTTGGATGGAAAAAATTCTGAATCGATTCGTTCAGGGGGAAGGAGCTCTTGAGGATATCGATCTGCTGTTAGATGTTGCAGATAATATCGAAGGAAACACTATCTGTGCTCTTGGTGATGCAGCCGCCTGGCCCGTACAAAGTTTTATTAGAAAGTTTCGCGATGAATTTGAGCGGCGAGTTAAAAAGACACCAACAATAAAAAAGTATATCCCTCCTCCACATTTAGTTACCATCGAAGTTTAAGGTCTTTACCTATGCATCTATTTTCCTAATTGTTTTGGGCTCCTTCACGAATCCAGGTCTTCAAGCCTTCTATCTGGTTCTTAGTCAGCGGAGGACGCATGAGTGGCATTCTCACAAGTCCGAACCATCCTTCTACTCTCCAAATCAGTCTGCTCTCTTCTGGCTCACCCGGAAATACCACATCTGCTGACATCGTGTTTTGATATGTTTCGAGATTGAGTCCCATCGGGGGATCAACACCAATATGACAACCCGAGAATGCACAGCCACGGTCGAACAGGGGTTGAACATGCCGCCCATAGCTTACATTGGAATCCGGAAATATAATTTCAGTTGTACCTCCTCCTGAAATATCATCCTCACATGTTGTAAATATTAATAAAAACAAGATCGCACTAATGATGATTGCTAGGTTTCTTACCACTTTCATTTTTTGAATGATATTCGTCAATGAGAAAGAATTCATGGGTTAAAGTGACTAAGTACTTTCTTGATCTCCATAAAACTCGACCTAAAAAAGTAGTGATTATGTCATTGAATTGCAAAAATTCTTATGTTCCTATAAATTTATATGGTTGCTTCATACTCTCATTCTTTGTATATTTATTTCGTCTCTTGTAGTAATATTTTTTTTCGATTGGGGCTGTCTACGACCCTTCAGGTCGAAGACCCTTAGGGTAGCTCAGTT
>DASRUF010000240.1:0-3272 GCA_035655575.1 Bacteroidota bacterium
AAGTAAGGATAATTTGTCCTCGAAATAAATAGCATCTTAGGTAAAGATTTTGTATTATGATTTCCATAATTCTTCACCATCATCTTACCCGTTATTTTTTTAATTAACGAACATCAACATTAACTTATGGAGGAGCCTATGATTCGCTCTCTTTGGATTTTTTTCTTCCTTATTGTTCCGGTTGTAATAACAATCGCGCAAGAAAAGAAGGAGTCAAAAATTTTTCCCTACCCCATTTATCAAGAAACGCTCGATAATGGGTTAAAAATTGTTTCCATCCCCTTTGATAGTCCAGGGATCATTGCATACTATACCGTAGTTCGTACGGGTTCTCGGAATGAAGTCGAGCCCGGCAAATCCGGCTTTGCCCATTTCTTTGAACACATGATGTTCCGCGGCACTGAACGGTATTCAAAGGATCAATATAACGATATGCTCAAATCTATCGGTGCAGATCATAATGCTTTTACCTCCGACGATGAAACAGTGTATCATATTCTTTCGAGTTCCGATGCCCTTGAGACAATCATGGACATCGAGTCCGATCGGTTCATGAATTTAAAATACACCGAAGAGGATTTTAAAACGGAAGCTGGTGCAATTCTCGGTGAGTACAACAAAAACTATTCAAATCCTTTCATGACAATTTTTGAAAAGATGCGTGAAGCCGCCTACGAGAATCATACGTATAAACACACGACGATGGGCTTTCTTAAAGATATTCAGGATATGCCGAATCAATATCAGTACAGTCTTACGTTCTTCGACCGTTGGTATCGACCCGAGAATTGTGTTCTCGTCATTGTTGGAGATATCGACCCGAAGAAGTTGGTCGCGTTTGCAAAGAAGTATTATGGTAGTTGGAAGCGGGGAACTTTTACGCTTGATGTTCCACTCGATCCGCCTCAAAAGGAGGAGAAAAATATTGAACTTCCGTGGAAAGCGAAAACTCTCCCAATTCTCTCCATAGGTTACCGAGGTCCCGCATTTAGCGATAAAGATCTCGATATGCCTGCTATGGATCTACTCTCGCAAGTTGTTTTCTCAAGAACATCTGATTTATATCGCAAGCTTGTTATTGAAGAACAACTTGTTGAAAATATCGGCGGCGGTCAAAATGATAGTCGTGATCCCGGATTATTTATCATATCAGCACGTATCAAAGATCCGAAAAATAATCAGCGTGTTCGTGAGGCAATTAATGCAGCTATTGAAAATGCAAAGACAGTTCCGGTTTCAATGGATCGACTTACCTCGATAAAATCGTATCTTAAATATCAATACGCAATGGGTCTCGATAATCCGGATAGAGTTGCAGGAAGTATAAGCAATTATGTACAGCTTACAGGCGATCCGGAATCTGTGAATCGTGTCTATGCGCTCTATGATCTTGTCACACCTGAAGATATTATGAATGCTGCAAAAAAATATTTTACTATGAATAATCGAACCGTTGTTCTCTTGACTCATCAAGAAGAGTCGAAGAGTCAACAGGAGGTAAAACCATGAAGTTCACATCGATCAAAACAATATTTTTTGTTACTCTTATGGCGCTCTCAACAATAGTACATGCTGCAGATCAAGGCGGTTTGAAATTTACCGAGATTCGCAGCACAATATCACCACTCGTTACCTTTCGTATCATTCTTAGAACCGGTGCAATTAACGACTCCAAAGGTAAAGAGGGCTTGAACGCTTTTACTGCCTATCTCATCGCTCAGGGCGGGACAAAAGATCTCACCTATCAACAGGTTGTAGAGAAGTTATATCCTTGGGCGGCAAGTTTCAACGTCCAAGTTGACCATGAAATTACGACGTTCGTTGGCAATGTACACCGCGATCATCTCGAAGGCTTCTACCAACTGATCTCCAGCCTTATCATCAACCCGCGTTTTGATTCGGCAGATTTCCAACGGATCAAGGAAAATGGAATTAACTACTTAAAAAATACTCTTCGTTCAACGGATGACGAAAATCTCGGTAAGCAAGCCCTCAATGTTCTTCTCTTTAACGATCATCCCTATGGCAGACCCGAAATGGGTACTGTCCAGGGTATTACTTCAATCACTCTTGATGACATAAAACAATATCACAAACAAGTCTATACCCAAGCCAATTTGTGGATTGGAATTGCAGGTGGATATCCTCCATCGTTAATTGATCAGATTCGGAAGGATTTTTCGGCGCTTCCACAAGGATCGCTCAAAGAGGTTGCGCTTCCAACGCCATCATCCATCAAAGGTATGGAGGTCGTGGTAGTGGAAAAGCCAGCTCGTGCGTATGCAGTTTCAATGGGGTTTCCGATCAACATCACGAGGAAGGACAAAGATTTCTATGCCTTGCTCGTAGCCAATTCATATTTTGGTGAACACCGGACGTTCAATGGTGTGCTGATGAACCGACTGCGTGAGGATCGTGGTTTGAATTATGGTGATTATTCGTACGCAGAGAAGTTCGTTGGCGGTGTTGCCGGCACAACATTTCCTGATTTGAATACACCTCTCCGACAACAATTTTTCAGCATCTGGCTAAGACCTGTTCAACCAGAAAATACACACTTTGCAATTCGAAATGCTCTCTATGAATTGAAACGATTGGTTGAAAAGGGTGTATCGAAGGAGGATTTTGAGCAGACACGGAAGTTTGTGATTAACTATTCGAAACTCTGGGCGGCAACACTGAACAGGCGGCTCGGCTATCAGATGGATTCGGAATTTTACGGGACAGATTACTACATCGATCGGATTGAACGAGAATTAAAAATGCTGACGGTCGAGGATATAAATGCTGCAATCAAAAAATATCTTAATTCAAACAATATTAAGATTGCCGTCGTTGTCGATGATGGAAAGGGGAAGGATTTCTTTACGGCGATGACAGAGAATACACCATCTCCGATGAAGTATGTTTCGCCGGTTGCCCAACGAATCCTTGATGAGGATAGGCTGATTGAAGTATTTCCACTAACAATCAACAAAGAGCGGTCGAAAGTTGTTCTTGCGAAGGACCTTTTTGAAAAATGATCCCGAATCCTATTTTGTTGATATGAAGAACCAGAAGTTATTGATGTTTTGAAGGGGTGGTTTGGTTTTGGAGTTCTTAGGAAAGCTGTTAACATCGATGAATTATTGACAGGGTGTTTCTGTTCACATGAGAATCACTGTAAAGGTTAAGCCAAGATCAAAGAGGAATGAGGTTCAACATCTTGGCGATCAGCTCTATCATGTGATGGTGACCGCACCACCAATTGACGGAAAAGCCAATGACAGGGT
>DASRUF010000241.1:0-4951 GCA_035655575.1 Bacteroidota bacterium
AGGTGGCGGCGGACCCAGTGTATAGCTGACAGTATCACTCGGAGAGCTATCACCACTAAGATTCGACGCTTTTACATAGTAATGGTATGTCTGGTTTGGAAAAATTGCCCAATCGAAATACCCAGGTCGTAATACAACCGCTACGCGAAAGAAATTCGATGTGTCCACCGCTTTAAATACTTTGTACCCGAGAGCATTCGCAGAGGAATCCCAACGCAACATCACACCACCATGCATTCCCGGTTGTAGTGTTAGATTTGTGGGTGGTAGAGGTGCTTGTGATAAAGCGACACCAACACTCATAAGAACCAGCATCATTAATACAACTGATCGATGATTTTTCATATGTCCTCCATAAATGATTATGTGATCACTATTCTAAATATTGATTAATTTACCTTATTTGGACTCATTCACAAGAAAAAAGTTTAAATTGCTAAGTTTTTTATGCATACGTAGGGCGATCGAGGTATGGGATTGGATCTTCAATTCTCGCTAATTGAAAGCCTCGAAGCCGTAGGGCACAACTATCACAAACACCACAAGCAACATCCTCACGCTGATAACATGACCACGTTAGGCTCAACGGTGCATTCAAGGTAACCCCTTTCTTCACAATTTCAAGTTTTTTCATCCTGATGATGGGTGTTATTATTTCAAGATTCGTTTCAGGTTTTGTGCCGAGTCGAATAACTTGGTTGAACGCAGCATAATACTCACTCCGGCAATCTGGATATCCCGACGAATCTTCTTCAACAGCACCTATGAATATTTTTTTCGCCCCGATCACTTCTCCCCAACTCACGGCAATTGAAAGAATGTGTGCGTTTCGAAAAGGAACATACGATGTAGGAACACTCACCCTGTGTAAATCCGCTTTCTGTATTTCTATAGATTTATCAGTCAGACTTGATCCACCTATTTGTCGTAGATGCTCAATATTGACAATCAATCTCTGGTTAACCTTGTAGAAATCAGCGATTGCGTGGAATGCTTCTAATTCACGTCGCTCTGTTCGTTGACGATAATTTAAATGAAGAAATGCCATATCATAATCCTGATTCGCAATAGCCGCGGTAATACAACTATCCATCCCACCAGAGACCAATACGACAGCTAGATCGGGTTTGTTGTTAGAAGTTTGTGGTTTAAGATTTGTCGTTTCAGGTTTCATGCTTCAAATTTCATATATCATGCCTAACGTCGCTAGCATCGAACACCTCACATCTCAAATCGCATCTCCGTTTTTACACTCCTTTCATCTCCGGGCTCCACATATACTTGTGCATCTGAAGCTGAAAACGAACGTTTAGCTTATCTTCAAGAATCCATTCTACAAGTTGTAAAGGTTCCAATTCTCCAAAGACAACAGACATCAAAATTGGACATCGTTCCCCGATTTTATATTCACGAATCATTTGCTTCGACCATTCATAATCTTCTTTTGCACCTATAACAAATTTTATCTCGTCACTCTGTCTAAGATAATGTACATTCTCCCAATAATTTTTCTTCATCATTCCGCTCGAAGGACATTTAAAATCAATAATCCTTTTTACTCGTGGATCAACTCTGCTGATCTCGAGACTTCCACCTGTTTCTAAGAGGACTTCAAATCCTTCATTGCATAAGCGGCTCATCAATTCATACACATTGGCTTGAAACAATGGCTCACCCCCAGTTACCTCAACGAGCTTGCATCGATATCCAGTAACAACATTAACGATCTCATCGATCGACATTTCTTTTCCATCATAGAAAGCATATTCGGTATCGCAATACGTGCATCGCAAATTACAGTATGTGAGACGAACAAATACACAAGGTCTCCCCATGTGGCTGGATTCGCCCTGAATGCTGTGAAATATCTCATTAATTACCAGAGTGTTGGGTTTACTATCAATGATATGCTCTTGCATCGTTTCGCATTATTTTCTATTACAAATATCATAAACACTGTCGTGAAACGCAAACCATAGGTATAATGGTTTAAATATTAGGGCGACCGAGATATTGCACATCAACAAATTTTCCTGTATAATCTTAAACCTAAGATTCAATATTTCAATGAATAAATCATTACAATTATATCATCGGTTTACTATTATTCTTCTTTCGATCGTCATCACTTATTCGTGTCAGGATCGAGTAATTGAAGTTGTGGATAAATCGCCGCCCAACTATTCTACCATCACCCAGATCAACTTTTCATCGCATATCTTACCGATATTTGAAGGTAATTGCCTCACGGCAAGCTGCCACAACACTAATAATGCTGCGGGTGGTTTAATATTGAATTCATGGGAAAATATTTTCCGTGGCTCACGATCAGGCGCTGTGATCGTTTCTGGGAATCCGTCTATGAGTCACCTGATTCAAGTCATCAATACAGACACATCAATCAGTCCAGTTTCTTTCCCACAAATGCCGCTTGGAAGAAATCCTTTGCAAAAGGAGCAAGTCTTATTTCTCAAACGATGGATAGATGAGGGTGCAAAAAATGATGCGGGAGAACTCCCCTTTACTCACCTAAAGAATGGAAGAGTATTCGTTACCAATCAGTCGTCAGATTTAGTCGCAGTAATTGACATTGCAACCAATCTGCTTATGCGATATGTAAAGATCGGCAGCTTAATGGATGGTGCAATCCTAGGAGCACCTCATCATGTTCGTGTTGATAAGAAGGGCGAATTCTTTTATACAACCCTTATCAACGCTCAAGAACTGTGGAAATATTCCGCGATGACTTATGAATTTATTAAAAAAGTATCCATCCAACCTTCACCGGCAGACGTAATATTGACAACAAGCGGCGATACAGCTATAGTCACGAACTTCTCCACAAATCCCCAAGTTGCTGCTTTGATAGAAACAAAAAATATGAAAATTTTAGCAACATATACATTACCGAGCTTCCTGAGACCGTTTGTAACTTTCAGCCATGGGGCTCTTCTTTCACACGACGGTCAGTGGCTTTACACATCAAATCAAGGTAGCGGAAACCTTACAGCCATTAATATCAGAGATGGTTCTATGAATCTTATATCTCTGGATACTTCAGGAGTTTTTATCACTCTCACCCAGCCATATCTTGCTGACCAATCACCAGACGGAAGATACATTTACGTTGCATGTTATGGCACAAACGATGTCCGAGTAATCGATAGATTCGTTGACACAGGTCGGGTTACTCGAATCATCCCTGTGGGAAAACGACCACTTCATGTGAAAGTCTCAGCAGACGGAAAGTATGTTCTCTCAGCAAACCAAGGCTCCGACGATGTTACCGTGATTCAAACCACCGACTATTCCACCACGACAATCCCAGATGTTGGTCGTCAGCCACACGGTGTGGATTTCAGCCCTGATGGAAAATACGTTTATGTCACATGTGAAAATCGTACCGAAGCTATTCCTCCCCATCATCCAACAATCGGGTCACGTGGGATATCCTTTGTTTCCGTCATTGATTTTGATGTGCGGCGCGTTATTCGAAGAATCGAAGTTGGGGGTTTTGCTGCCGGAATTTCAATCGCAGATCCCTGATGGATAGTAAATGAAGAAATTTTTCCTACTATCAGTATTCTCATTCATGGTAATTTCGTGTCGCCAGGAGGCAGATACCGTTGGTCCCAGTGGTCCTACAATTTATCTCCAGACAAAAAATCTGAAGTCACTCAATCTCGGAGAAGGACACTATGAAGCTTGGATAAGTTTTATTGATCCAGCTCAGCAAAAAATTTCCTCACCTACAGATGAAGATTCCTCGTTTGTTAGTATCGGAAAATTTAACGTTAATGGCGAAGGCAGTATGCTCGGATTAGATGGATCACCTTTCACACCCCAGCTTTCGAAAGTCAGAAACCCTCAATATATGGTCGATGCAATCATTACAATTGAATCGGAAAATGACACGGAAGACCTGCCGGGATCGGTGGTCATAGGAGGTGCATTCACTGGAAATTTAAGAATTGGAACAGCCCACCTTACAACGGATTATCGCGACGCATTTACTACCGATTTCAGAAATGCCCAAGGATATTTTCTGCTCGACGCACCTACTTCCGACGATCCATCGGATTCATTGAATGGAATATGGTTTATGAAATCCGTTTCCCCGGATTCTCTAGGGCTTCTGAATTTACCTTACTTACCTGAAGAATGGAAGTATGAAAGCTGGATTCAATGTCAATTCGGTCCACCGATGCTTGATACTCTCTCGCCTTGTTCACTGGGAAAATTCGTTCTTGCCGATTCAGCAGACGAGGATGGCGCGGGAGTTTGGAAGGGTTCACGTGGTAACGGCCACCAATATCCTGGACAAGATTTTGTTACATCGCCTCCTGAACTTAAGCTACTCTATGTGTTCATCACAATTGAGCCTGAACCTGACAATTCACCAAAGCCATTTCACTCTCTAAAATTATTCGGACCAACCGATATCCCAACTCAAGCTCCACGTGGCAAGCCATTTCAGTTGCTGAATAATTCAGAAAAATTTCCGACAGCAAAAATTACTGTTGTGAAATGATTGTTCCTAACTTCTAGTAAGTAATCCTTTAACCACCCCCACTACACTTCCGAGAAAGCAAACCAAATGATCGAGAAATAGTATTGGTACCATCACCATCATTGCAAACAACCCACGGACTTGTTCTAAATAATTAAGAAATCGTATGTTCAATATAAAGTAGATACCCGCTCCAATTCCAAGATACCAACTCGCCGCCCACCCCATCAAGTAAGAACTTAGCAGAAAGAGCAAAATGATGGATAAAATTGTCGAAGCGACGAATGACGGATAGACATTCGCAAAACCATGGCGGAGCGACCGAGTCGATTCACCAAGCTGAGTAGCAAGCTCAGCAAACCCCGCACTCCGGGTAAATTCATTTCTTATAAATGATCGCAGAGTATAACTTCTCAGATGTTCAACCTCGATATCAGTATT
>DASRUF010000242.1:0-7272 GCA_035655575.1 Bacteroidota bacterium
GTGATACCTAAAACAATACTAAAAATATTAGCCCACACTATAACATCAAACCCAAGTGGATTTAGTGAATAATTTTTCACATCAAATCCACTAGTTGGAAGCATAGAAAGAAACAAGGAGGCAGCCCCAACGATAAGCGACAACACTAAAACAAAACCTAATTTCTTTGCGGGACCTTGTTGTCGTTGCCAGAGAGATTCTAGAAAGAAATAAAATGTTAGAAACGTAATCACAATCAATAAATGCCGAAGATACGATATTATCTCAAAATCTATCTCGACACTTCGTTGTACAATATCGATGATAAAGACTACTAAAAACAACCCTGAAGAAATGAGTAAAAGAACCGCTTTTGTTATTTTTGTGCGAAGTAGTGCCAATGCTTTCGACCTTTAAAGTTTTATACTCATCCAATCTGACCTTCGGAATTTAAGTAGATTCATCGAGGTGTAAGCGAGGATATACACTGGCAGAGCCATCCAGGCGCCCAAGATTCCCCAATCACTACTAACACCTAAAAAGTATGTCAGTGGTAAAAAAATAATCCAATGTGTTAGAATTTCGACAAACATAACATACACCGTCGCCCCGCCTGCTTGAAGAGCATGGGCAAAAATAATACCGCTACCATAAAAGACCTGGGCAATACCGGCCACTTGTAAAATCGGTCGCGCAACGGATATAACTTGGTCGTTTGTTGTAATCACTACCAACACATACTCAGGAATCAAGACAAATACTACACCCACAATTACTGTAAATATTGTACCGAGTTTAGCGGTCTCATAGCCATACTGGTGTGCCAATGCTAAATCACCTTTACCGATTGATTGTCCGACAAGCGTCTGGGCCGCAATGCCAAAGCCAAAACACGGCATCATAGAAATAAATAATGCCGTTATGACTACATTCGTTGCTGCTTGGGCAACTGTACCGATAATTCCAGTTATAGCAACAAATAACAGAAAACCAAATAATATTAGAATATTCTGCAATGATACGGGTATAGAAATTCTTATAATTTGGGAAATAACCTGTTTAGAAATATGAATATGGGAATAATACTTATACGTTTTTCGATAATCGCTTAACAAAGTTACAAACAGGAAAAATAGACAACCCAGGATCGTGCTCACCGAGGCACCTAAACCTGCACCGGGAAGCTCTAATCGAGGAAATCCTAATGCCCCAAAAATAAACAAATAATTAAACACAATATTAAAAAGATTAATCAAAATAGCCGAAATCATAAATATTTTCGCATGACCGATTCCAAAAAAGAATCCCCGGTATGCAACGATGAAAAGAAAAAAGGGTAATCCAATAAACTGGTACCGCATATAATCTGCACCAACTTGGTTTAGCGCATCATCCGTTGAGAAGAAATCGATGACATCATAGGAAAAAAAGTAGCCGAGAAGGCTTGAAGTTATACCAAGAAGTACACCGAGAAAAAGAGAATTTTGTAATACTTCACCAACACCTTCAGGATTTCCTTCCCCATGGCGCCTTGCCGCAAGCACATGTGTCCCTGTACTTAAACTTGAGAAGAGACTTGTGATTGCCCATGTGGCAAGAAAGCCTAACCCCATTGCAGCCAATTGAATCTCAGCGTTCTCTAATCGACCTACCATCGCCGTGTTGATGATCGTGACAATCATTTGAGAAGAAAGGCCTGCGATGGCTGGAAAAGCAATGGTAAAAATATCTCGCGATAGATTTTTATTTATTTTAAGATTCAAGTGTCTCAGTGATCATGAATAAAATCATCATTGAATAATAGGAATCAAATTAAGGAATTTTGCAGACTTTCACAATGAGGGCTAAGTAATAAAAAACCCATTCTTTGAGAGGAATGGGTTCAAACACTTCGAGTTGTGATAAAATTATTAAGCTGATAACTGGTTGATATAGCGGTCAACTTCCCGTGCGTAAGATGATGTCGGAAACTCTTTTTTAATACGTTTATACAAGGCAATAGCTTTTTCTTTCTCACCTGCAAGGCCATAACATCGGGCAGCAGCATTGAGATAATCGGGTGTACTGACTGCGTTGGTAACAGCATTTGCCCCACTTTCAAAATTGGACGCGGCAGGCTCGTACTCATGTTTTGCCTCATAACACGCAGCAAGCCCAGCCAATGCTGATGCTTCTAAAAGTTTATCATTCGTACTAAATTTTTCGTAATGGATGATCGCTTCCTCAAATTGCCCGAGATGAAAATATGCATTAGCAAGATAAAATCGGGCTAACTCACCAGACAAAGTGCTGCCATAGTTTTCAACGATCGCTTTCAAACCCAAAATCGATCTCGCAGGCATGCCATCAATAGCAACTTTATATTGATTGATATCATTCATACCCGCATCATAAATAGAAAAAATTTTCCCTAACTCTGCTGCAGCACGTTCATTGTTTGCTCTTTGGTTATTGATGTACACCACTGTGATGGCAACAACTCCAAGGATAGCAAGTACAACATAGCTAATTCTCTTTTTATGTTCATAGTAAAACGACGTTACCTTTGCATAGGTCGTAAGGAGATTGTCTTGTTTAATTTCTTTCTTTGTAATTTTCTTTTTAGGTTTAAGCATTGCAATGAATTCCTTGATTAATGATTAATCTTCATGTGTACGCCCGGCGCGAGTCGAACGCGCGACCTACAGCTCCGGAGGCTGTCGCTCTATCCATCTGAGCTACGGGCGCATTCCTAAGATAAAAGACTCAGCATAAATCCTACGTTTATGTTTAATGACGTAAATATACGAAACTTTGTTGCCCTAAACAAAAATTCTATTAATTACTGATCAATGTCAAGGAGAAATCTCACGTCCTGGTATTGCCCCTTCTCGAACAATCACGATCGTATTTTCAGAAAGATCGATAACCGTTGATGGAGGCGAAGAATGTAATATCCCTCCATTTATCACCAGATCAACCCGATGAGAAAATTGTTTTGATATGTAATCGACATCCGTCTCTGATTTCTGACCAGAAACATTCGCGCTCGTCGAAACAATCGGAACATTACAAAATGCAATGAGCTGACGGCAAAAATTGTTTTTGGGTAATCGCACACCAATTTTGCCCGTTCGTGCGGTGAGTAATTTGCTAATTTGGGGTTTTGCTTTGAATATAATTGTGAGTGGTCCAGGCCAATGCTTTTTTATCAAGGATCTTGCTAATGGTGTGATCTCCTCAACAAGAGCTCGCACCATTGCTAAATTTCTAACGAGGAGGAGCATCGGCTTTGCTTCTTCACGTTGCTTGATCAAAAAAATTCTCTTTATCGCCGGCTCATCCAGTGCATTACATCCAAGCCCATAGATTGTATCAGTCGGGTAGAGTATTACCCCTCCATGCATCAGCACTCTTCCCGCATGGTGAATAATTGATTGTCTAATCCGTGATAAATTTACACTGACGACCTGTGCCATGACTCAACAAATCAAGACATTGAATTGACTAGTAATCATTGCTCAATGGTGTTTTTTCTATTTATCAATTCATGAACCTGCCTGTGAACGTTTTTTACCGTAATATTTTTCATACAATCAAATGTTTTGATGGGACACGTTTCGCCACCATGGATACTGCATGGACGACATGATAAACCTTTCGTTTCAACAACAATATCATGTTTACCATAAGGGGAAAATCCAAATTCAGGAATTGTAGCGCCAAAAATCGCAACTACTGGGGTTCGAACTGCAACCGCAAGATGCATCGGCGCGCTGTCATTACTTATTAACATCCGACAACGTCGGATCAGCTCTGCAGATTGAAGGAGCGTTAATTTACCCGCTGCATTATACACTTGACCAGAACCAGTTGCCACTTGTATATCCTTACATAATACTTCATCTTCCTTGCCACCAATTAAAACAACCGAAAATCCATCTTCGATTAATTTACTGGCAAGCTCACTGTATCGCTCTGCAAACCATCGCTTGGTATTCCATATTGTGCCCGGTGCAATGCCAATCATCATTTTCGGATCATGGATTCCTTTTGCTAAAATAAATTGATCGACAATTTCAGAATCACCTTTTGATGGGTACAATTGTGGATAAGCTCGTACGGATTGCTGGATTCCCAACGCCCCCAACAACTGCATGTTTCGATCGATCTCATGAATGGAGTTTTCATATCGAATGACATCATGAAAAAGAAACCACCCTGCACTCTTACTAAACCCTATGCGCTTTGGGATTCGGGCAAACGTAACCAGTGCGGCGCTACGCATCGAGCGATGAGGGACAATTGCACACTGGTATTTTTGATTTCTTATATATTTTACCGTTCTCAGGAAACCCTGTAAACCAGAATCCCTCCCTCGTTTATCGAAAACCAGAACTTGATGTACGGACGGATTATTTTCTAAAAGCTCGGCGGCACGCGGAACAATAAGCATATCGATCTGTGAAGAGGGGTAAGCGCTCTTCAATGATTGGACGAGGGGAAGTGTCAGGAGAACATCCCCCACAAACGCCGTCTGCACTACAAGAATCTTGTCCACTTCAACTTTGCGAATTGTTTACCACTGTATCTTCGCTGTGTACAACATTTTCAAGATGCTTCCAACGGCGATGCATCCAAAGCCAATGATTGGGGTACTCTCGAATGTATCGCTCAAGAAGAAGCGTGTGTCGGCGTGTGAGCTCGAGGATATTTTCTGCAGTATCACTAACAAGATCGGAGGTCGGAATTTCCTCAAAAACAACATCATAAGTCCAATCCGCTTTACGAATCATGAAACCCATTATCATTGGAGCGCACTTCCTTAGTGCAAAAGCTGCTGGGCCCTGATGTGTTGCAACGGAACGACCGAAAAAATCTACAAAAACACCCTCCATTGGTCCGCTTTGATCGGGTGCTATGGCAATGATCCCACCACTATCAAGCGTTCTGATAATTTCCCTTAAACTAATTCCCATTGAGATGGCTTTGTTTCCAAACAAACAACGATGTTTATTTATAACCCCATCAACCAATCTGTTACTTTGGGTTTGAACTATTATAGTAACAGGGAGCTTGCTGATATATGCGACTGCAAGAGCAATAAGTTCCCAATTTCCAAAATGCCCTGAGAGCAGAACCAACCCTTTTCCCAAGGAATATTTACTATGTACGAGATCGATGTTCTTGATATTCACCAATTTGCGAATGGTGACGTCATTGAGATTTGGAAACCACAACAGCTCAGTGAGCGTAATTCCATAGTTCTTGAATGCGCCACGGGCGATGGCGACACATTCGCGTTCGGATTTTCCCGGAAACGCGGTACGAAGATTATCGAGGGCTATTTCTCGTCGACGAGAGAAAATTTTATATCCGATAACCCCAAGATATGCACCCAGTCGCTGGGTTGATTTTAAGGGTAGGATGAGAACAAACCACTTGAAAAGCTGGAAGAAGATAAATTCTAAGCGATGACGCATGAAAAACAACTACCGCATTTTTTGAGCGTACCGCTCGTACCAATTTTCATCGCGTAATTCGTCTCGATGTGTCGAATGAACAAGGATAAAATCACCCATGCCATTGCGATCAACAAAAATGAAGATTACTCCGCCTTGAATATTGTTATAATGCCATATTTCATACGGATTGCTTTCGGCTGAGCTTGGTGATCTTTCTATTTCATCGGATGGACCATAGAGAATATACACTCTGCCTCGATCACTTTTCCACCCCTGGCGATAACCGACGGTCAGATTTTTGTTAGCATATTCTATTCGCTTATCATACCATTGTTTGTATTCGTTAATCGGGGTCGAAGGATCAGGATCCCTCCGATGCCAGAATTCATAAAGGAATTTTCTTCTTGCTTTAGGATCTGTCAGCTTCTCGAATTGCTGCCGCTCCTTTTCCAATGAAATATATTTCGTATATTCAAATGATCTCTCGATTTCTTCATCGGTCATGACGACATATTCACTTGAAGAATAATCATCTATTCCAACCGGACGCGTCGTATCGGCTGAAGCACCGGGCCGATAGACGAAAAATTTTTTCGATGTTGCTACAAGAACTACTTGAGATGGATCGACCAGAGAGAGACGAAGAGTATATGTACCACCCTTCAAAGCCGAGAGATTGACAGTGCCAACCTCGACACTAGAATTAAGAGATCGGGGTTTAGATTTCTCATTCTTATGTACTTCCACCCCCATCGCATCAACAACCGTCGTCCTGATAGTTATTGGTGTGTTTCGTTGAGCTTTCGCAAGATTATATGCCTCGCAATAATAAAATAAAATCGTAAGCCCAGCGCCATAGAGTCGTCCCGCATTCGGAAGCACTTCGAAGGTATTTTTATAAAACAAAGATTGTGTATTGCTCGATGGTTGAATCGTTGTACACAACTCAATATCACTCAGCGCCTCCTTCTCTTGTGAATAATTCGTAACTGAAACTGCGATCGTGAGACTATCTCGCCGTTCAGGGTCATAAAGGTCATACGCCCAGAATCTTGCGATGTAATCCCCAGCAGGTAAGCCAAGTGTTTCTATCCCGACAAGCCTTTTCGTCGAAGTAAGAACGGTTGTATCAGTCACAATGTGTGGAAATGTCCATGTCCTTTCAGAAACGACATCATTTTGCTTGTAGATTTTGAAGTCAATATTCGCCGCCCCGATAAAACGGCTTGGATCGACTTTATATGATAGTGCGTTCTCGATGATTCCATAGTAAAATTCCAGATAGACTTGTGACGAATCGCCATAGAATCTCGCATAATCTACTTCCAACTGAAAACGACCACGACCTTTGATGACATCGCCAGTACAAGGAACAGTGAACACAATGATAAAAACAATGACGAAAAGATTCTTTTTCATGATTTATTCTCCCATGACTTTAATGATAACTCTCTTGCGGCGCTGACCATCGAATTCTGCATAATAAATTTGTTGCCAAGGACCAAAATCCATTTTACCGTTTGTAATTGGAACTATAACTTCGTGGTGAACCATTAGACTTTTGAGATGTGCGTCGCCATTTGTCTCTCCTGTCCGATGATGCCGATAGTTCGGGTTAAATGGGGCAATATTTTCAAGCCATTCATCGATATCCTGGATTAAACCGTCCTCAGCATCATTGATATAAACTCCTGCAGTAATATGCATTGCTGAAACAAGCACCATCCCCTCTTTAACGCCGCTTCGTTTAACAATCTCTGAAACATCACTGGTAATATTTATGTATTCACGATGCTTTTTAGTGTTAAACCAGAGGTATTCTGTTAAGGATTTCAAAGGTTTTGCTTCC
>DASRUF010000243.1:0-13535 GCA_035655575.1 Bacteroidota bacterium
CCCTTTAATCCCGGTCCTGTGAGGTCGGAAAGGAACGACAGATGACAGTAAGCAGTAATCACTACTCGGTAATTAAAAACAAGAAATTATACCTCCATTCCTTCGTTGGAATTGGAGGTTTTTTCGTTTTATCCCGAAATAATGAAGATTAAATCACGTATAATTGACGAGCAAGGGTTCGATCGTATGCTAACAAGACTTGCTCATGAAGTTATTGAGCGAAACAAAGGTGCGGAGACGATTGCTATCGTCGGAATTCGTACGAGGGGAGAGTATCTTGCTAAACGTTTGGCTGAGAAAATCCGAGCGCTTGAAAAGAAAGTATTAAAAATTGGTTTTCTTGATATTACGTTATATCGGGATGATCTTAGAGAACGACTTGATCAGCCCATCCTAAAAGGAACGAATATCATATTTGATGTCCATGGAATAAATATCGTCCTTGTCGATGATGTTTTGTTTACTGGCAGAACCGTTCGGGCTGCTCTGGACGAATTGATTGATTTGGGGAGGCCTGCATCGATTCAGCTTGCGGTCATGGTTGATCGGGGACATCGGGAACTTCCGATTCGAGCGGATTTTGTTGGAAAAAATATTCCAACTTCATTGGGAGAAGAGATATGTGTTATGGTGAAAGAGGTTGACGGTGAAGATGCGGTTGTAATCATTGAACGTGAGGAAACAGGAATCTAATGCCGCTAACAAGTAAACATCTTTTAGGTTTGGATGGAATGCCAAAAGAAGATATCCAGTTAATTCTTGAAACGGCAACATCTTTTCGAGAAGTTCTCGAACGTCCAATAAAAAAAGTACCAACGTTACAAGGAAAGACAATCGTTAATCTGTTCTTTGAAAGCTCTACAAGGACAAGGATATCCTTTGAGCTTGCCGAACGACGATTATCAGCCGATGTGATAAATTTTTCTGCTGATGCGAGTAGTGTCCGTAAGGGAGAAACACTTAAAGACACAGCGCGCAATATTGAGGTGATGAAAGTCGATATGGTAGTAATACGCCATGCGGCGCCCGGATCGGCACATTTTTTAAGTAATGTTGTTCAAGCAAATGTGATTAATGCAGGCGATGGATCTCATGAGCATCCTACTCAGGCGCTACTTGATATGTATACCATTCGTGAAAAATATGGGACTCTTGAGGGATTACAAATTTGTATTGTCGGAGACATTTCGCATAGTCGTGTTGCACTCTCAAACATATATGGATTGAGAACAATGGGTGCAAAGGTCTCTGTGTGTGGGCCGAAGACATTAATCCCTAAAAATATCGAGGATCTCGGTGTAGAAGCTTTTTACAATGTTGATGATGCCATACGCCAGGCTGATATACTCAATGTGTTGCGTATTCAGCTTGAGCGACAGGATCGGGCATTATTTCCATCACTTAGAGAATATCGACAATATTTCGGAATCACGCGTGAGCGAATAACAAAAGCCAAAAAAGAAATTACGATCATGCATCCTGGTCCTATCAATCGGGATGTTGAACTCTCCGCTGATCTCGCTGATGGAGAGCACTCCCTTATATTACAACAGGTGCTTAATGGCGTTGCAGTGCGGATGGCGATCTTATATCTTCTTGGAACACAGCATTGAGCCCTAATTGATGAACATCCTTCTGAAAAATAGTCGGTTAATAGAGCCCGTGAGTGGACGGGACACCGTTACCGATATCCTGATTGTGGATGGGATCATTGAAAAAATAGGTGTCAGCGTAGTTGCAAATAAAAATACCGAATTGTACGATCTGAAAGGTAAGATTGTCGCTCCGGGTTTTCTCGATATGCATGTCCATTTACGTGAACCAGGATTTGAATACAAAGAGACGATTGAAACTGGAACACTGGCAGCCGCAGCCGGCGGATTCACGGCGGTTTGCTGTATGCCAAATACTAATCCAACAATCGATGACGCTTCGGTGGTCCAATACATCAAGGATCGATCAAGAAAAGTCAATAAAGGTATCGTTGATGTCTATCCAGTCGCGGCAGTGACAAAGGGTCGTGAAGGGAAGGAATTATCACCGATGTTTGAATTGGTGGAAGCAGGTGTTGTCGGTTTTACCGATGATGGTTCACCGATCGAAAATCCAGAGATTATGCGCCGTGCTTTAGAATATGCGAGTATGCTCAATAAACCTATTATTCAACATGCCGAGGAATTAACTCTCACAAGAGGCGGTGTAATGAATGAGGGACGAGTTTCAACCTCTCTGGGGATGCAACCCATGCCGTCAATAGCTGAAGAAATCGTCATCGAGCGTGACATTCGAATTGCTAAATATGTTGATGCCCAGTATCATGTTGCTCACATCAGCACTGCTGGTTCTATCGAATTGATTCGGGAAGCAAAAAAGAAAGGTCTTCCTGTGACGTGCGAAGTTACCCCACATCATTTTTCCCTAACAGACGAGGCGGTTAGATCCTTTGATTCGAATACAAAGATGAATCCACCCCTCCGAACGCGGGATGATGTAGAGGCAATAAAGGAAGGGCTTCGAAATGGGATTATCGATGCGATTGCAACAGACCATGCGCCACATTCTTATGACGATAAACAGGTGGAATACATGTTTGCACCGTTTGGGATAGTTGGGTTGGAGACTGCTTTGGGCTTAGCAATAAAAGAACTTGTCGATACTAAAATCTTAACAATAGCTGAACTCATCGAAAAATTTTCTCACAATCCAAGAAAAATATTGCACCTTCCACAGATCAAAATTGCCGAAGGGGAAATAGCCAATCTTACATTATTCGATCCCTCAATTGAGTGGGTTGTTGATATTCGAAAGTTCAAATCAAAATCAAAAAATTCTCCTTTCGATGGATATAAACTGAGAGGGAAGGCAGTTGGTATCATAAACAATCGATCCTTTCTATTTTCATCTTGACCTTAAACCTTTCTTGTCCTAAAATGTAAACGACGGACATTATTTTTATAGACAGGGATTGCTTTCTAAAGCAACCCATGCACACCACTTTTGGGTGAATCATTAAGTTTTCATCAGTTCTCTTTTGGCATATTGATTGAAGTATTGTCTCTTTGAATGACTGCGAAAGGAGAATCCCATGAAAACAAAACTTTTCACCCAATTATTGATCACATTATTTACAACTGGTTGTCAGTTAGATATATATCAATCTGACATTATTCCACCTTCCCAACCTCGAGGTTTGTACACAGTTACGGGAGATAATTTCATCGAAATATTCTGGATATCAAATCCAGAACACGACATTGCTGGATACAGGGTTTACGTCGGTTCAACATATTCTGGTCAAATTTCCTTGATTGGCGAAACTCGTATTGCCGCTTTTATAGATCACGAGGCACAGAACGGCCATACTTATTATTATGCGATCACGGCTTACGACAAGAATGGGAATGAAAGTGATCTCAGTAAAGATGTTGTTTATGATACCCCTCGACCTGAAGGATATGATGTGAAGTTAATGAACTTTCGAGTATATCCATCTTTAGCAGGTTACGATTTCTCCACATACTCTATCGGTGATTACGATGATAATTACACAGATATCTTTTTCGAATACTATGACGGAATCTATTATCTTAATGTTTGGGAGGATACCGATGTGCAAGATATGGGTTACACTAATTCATTGTATGAGATTAGTACTGCCCCGACAAGAGGTTGGTCACCAACGAAAGATGCTCAGTTGATAGTTGGTCATATTTATATTGTTCGAACCTGGGATAACCATTATGCTAAAGTCCGGGTCGAATCACTCTCATCATCACGTGTTACATTTGATTGGGCATATCAGCTTCAATCTGGTAATCCTCGGTTGAAACATATTGAATTATTAGGTAGATCGCCATTAAAGCCGGGAGCAGGATTCATACAACGAAATGGTGAGGATTCAAAACTATAAGGATATGATACATAAAATGATTGATACTGATTATTCCGATAGATTGTTTGACTTTTAAGCTTGCATGAAGTATTTTGTTAAATACAGTTACAATGATGACACTATTTATCACTCTTATAATTTTATCAATCTCGGGAGGAAATAATACTTTAGGGATTGGTAGAATTTCATCTTCGAAACATTTTTTCGACGTATCAATTTTTTCCGATGACCATTCCAGTTATCCACAACGGGAGGATCAGAAATTCGAAAGCCCTTCTGAGATTTTTGAAGATGTTCAGAAAGGAGTCTTTCAAAAAGATGTCGGGATATTTTCAAAAAAAATCGCTCCCCAAGTCTATATCGATCTTAGATCATTGGAGAGAGGGTATTTTAGTGCAAACCAAGCAATTTCCATACTTCAGGCTTTCTTTGACTCAAGGAACATCGTAAACTTTAAATTCAGCAGCATTAGTACGAAGGGAAAGATGCCTTTTGCAACGGGAGGAGGTATATTAACAATGAGAGGTCGTCGTGAATCTTTCCAAATTTACGTTGGTCTATCGCAACAAAATAAACATTGGGTGATTACTCAATTCAACATGTACTAACCCCGTAAATGTTTTTTTCGACATCCCCCCCTGATTTTCAATTTTCTCTAAAATCACGCACGATATTTATTGGTGTGGTTTTTAGTATCCTATTCCTCATTGGCTTCGGAGTGGAGCAATTTTATCTTTATAGGATCGAGAATCATTGGGAATCGATTTCATCAGCAGAAGAGCAGGAAATAGCAGATTATCTCCAATCTGAATTTATTACATTCCAGAATGAAACGCTTGAATTGAGTTCAAGTGTATTGCAATCCCCTGAATTTCAAACAGCGTTGAGGGTGATGGATCGGAATACTTTATTTGAGATACTAGCAAGATTTTCTGAACCAGATGTGTCATTCGAAATTTATGATGATGCAAAAAAAATAATATCATGGTCAGGGAATCGGGGTCCATCTCTTAGTCTTGATAAACTTACATCACAGCAACATTCATTTGTTCAACAGGGACCAATTTACTCGTATTTCAATGTAATTAATCCCATTTACTCCGATCAGGATTTAACCGGCTACATTGTTGTAAAAAGATTATTCGAGGTTAATTATCCTATAAGCAATCGGTTCATTAATGATGAAGTTTTTATTTCATCATTTGAAAAACGTTCAAATGTCGAAGCCGATTTTGATTTTACCGGCACTGATAACAAACGAACAGATGAGCGAACATTTTCGGTTGAATTAAATGCTCTCAAGGGAGAACATCTGGGCTACGCCTATTTATCACGCCCCCTACTTCTTGATCGTAGAGAGGATGTGAAGTCGATGGGTTATCGCCTATTGTATTTATTAATTATCACTCTTTTTTCTCTTCTCTGTTTCGAATGTTCAAGATGGATTAGAAGAAATGGAACATTTATTTATGAAATAATCTTCTGGACTTTCATGATTTGGTCCTTGCGATATCTATTCATCTTGGCTGATTTCCCTTCGCGCTATTTTCATTTAGATATCTTTGATCCAATTCATTTTGCATCTCCTTTTGGGTTTGGGTTGGCGAAGTCACTTGGCGATTTATTTGTTACAACTTCATGTCTTTTATTAAATGTAGGATTGATTATTTCTTATTCATCTAAATGGTTATCATCTCTTCACATTCATAACGACAAATTTTCAAATCGCACACGATTATTTTTAGGGATGATGATTGCACTGCTTGCTGTTCTATTATTCCTCTCTATGCGGGGGTTTGCTGCGACAATTCATAGTGCAGTATATGACGCTTCACTTCCGTATAACGATCCGACTTTGGTTATCCCTTCCTTTGAGCTTTCGATTATGCTTTTGAGTTTAATGTTCGTTGCATTGTCACTTACTCTTACAGCAATTGGAATCATATATACCGGATTTTACATCCTTAAACTCATATTTGTTGAACATAAGAGAGATTTTATATTTTGGCTAATTCTGCTTGTCAGTTTTTCTATTCTCAGTGTTCTTTTTGGTGTAATGGACAAAAACCCATTGCTAAGTCAGAGTCAACGCCTCATCTATCTTGCGGGATTAGTTTTAGTCACTGTATGGATGAGTTATCAGTTCACCCAACATGGGAAAATATTTTCTGTTAAATCATTAGCGTTGGCGGCGATGGCGTCATTTGTCCTGTTTGTATCTTTGCTTGATAAAAAGATCCACGAATTGGATAGGTCTCATATTGAGTTGCTTGCCAATGAAATTGTGCGTCCAGCTGATCAATGGCTAACATTCCTTGTTAATTCAGCTTTGGATGAACTGACAAACGATGAATCGATAGACATACTTAGCAATGGTAATCAGGATGATATTGAAAAATTATCATTCACTGGCTGGGCGAGAAGTATTTTATGCAGCGAAGGATATAACTGCTCAGTAACGTTCATGAATTTCGATGGCAAAATAATTAGCGATTTTCATATTGGTATTTCGCCCTATGAATCTCAATTATATCGCTACGATCTCCCTGCTCAAAATCGTTTTGTAGAGGTGGAAACTAAGAGGCTTGATGATGGAGGCATCCAATGGTATATTGGATATGCTCCATTGATTGGTGAGGCGGGTATTATGATTGGTGGAGTATGGGTTGAACTTACCGCAAGTAAACAAACGTTATTTCTTGGCGATGTTCCAGATCTTCTTCGAAATATTTCACGCGAGGATTATTCAACTCATCACCGACTGCTTATATTTTCAGAATATTCTCAAGGAATGTTAACCTCATCGACTGGTGAAGATATTCCACGCCAACGATTATTGCCCGACGATTTATATAGCTTGCGGCTTGATCAGGTGGGCATTTGGCTTGATGAGACGATAGAGGAAAATCGTTATGAAACGTTCTACCGTCGTCAAGTTGACGGAAATGAAAATGGTTCTTGGATTGCATTAAGTTTAAAACATTTAGGTGTAAGATGGCACTTCTTCATTTTTTTGCGATATCTGTTTTTTTACCTTTTTTCGGTAACCGGATTATTAGTGGTTTATGCTCTGATTCGATTCATATTAGGACGGCAGAATAGAATCGACTTCCGCACAAAATTAATGCTTGCGTTTCTTTTGGTATCGTTTCCTCCAGTTTTGATTCTTGCTTACTATAATCAGCAGCATGTTGTTGACAGAATGGAGGATTCAACTATAGAGCGATTAGCTGAACAGAGCAAGCTGGTAATCGCGCGGCTTCAAAATCAATTTGGTATGAACTCCCCATACGTTGCATCACAATTCTCCGATGAGCAATGTTCAGAATTTGCAAACGAACTCAATGTTGATTTTAATTTTTATTTTGGAACGACCTTACAAGCAAGTAGTCGACCTGAGATGTTCAACGCGGAATTGTTAGATCCTCGCCTAAGTGCTCAAGCCTATTCTAACATCATGTTGAAAAAGAAAAGTTATTTCACGGAGAAAAGCATGATGGGATCATTGCCCTATATAGTAGGTTATCGACCTTTGATCGCAGAGAATGATTCGATTATCGGCGTGATTAGCGTTCCAACACTTTATAACCAATCGATGGTCGACGAGGAACTTACAAATAAAAATATGTTTCTCTACAGTGCATATGCTATCGCTCTCACTTTATCTCTTGCCATTGGTACTTTGCTTTCAAAGCGCATTTCTTCGCCAGTGAAAAGGCTAAAAACTGCTACTCAACAGCTGGCTTCCGGAGAACTTAACATAGAATTAACTAACAAACCGCAAGATGAATTAGGTGAGTTAGAGCAATCATTTAGAGAAATGGCGGCAAAATTAAAACAAAGCCAAGACCAGATGCTTAGAGTACAGAGAGAACTTGCTTGGAAAGAAATGGCAAAACAAGTTGCACACGAAATTAAAAACCCCCTGACTCCAATGAAACTTTCTATTCAACAGCTTCGTCAGGCATATAAAGATAGCGTTGGAAATTTTGGATCAATTCTTAATCAGGTGTCTGATACTATATTAGAGCAAATCGATGCACTTACGAGAATCGCATCGGAGTTCGCACAATATGCTCGAATGCCTAAACGTTCTTTTGAACAGTGCGACGTTAATGTAATTTTGCGCGAAGCGAAGAACTTATTTGATCAGAAGGGAAATATATCTTTTTCGATGGAACTTGATCAGACTACTCCAATTGTACTTGCTGATAGGGAAGAGTTACGACGTGTTTTCATCAATATTATTCGGAATGCCGTACAAGCAATCGATGCTGCAACGGGTAAGATTACATTAATGACGAGAACAGTCGAAGAAATGGTTGAGATTTCGATTTCGGATACTGGACAAGGAATTCCCGATGAAATTAAAGATCGATTGTTTGAGCCAAGTTTTTCGACAAAATCGGACGGTATGGGGTTAGGATTGGCAATTGTTAAACAAATCATCACTGATATTGGCGGCATCATTTTTTTTGAAAAAGCACCAATGAGGGGAACAACATTTAGAATTCGGTTACCGTATAATAAAGAGTAGATACGAGAATTTCGATTATCTTACGTTATTTTGCACATGATCAATTATGATCAAGCAAACGCAAGCCCACGATATTGCAGTCATCCGTTCAAATTTATTGGGGTCACAAAATGAGATCCTTTTCGGATTTAGTACCCGACAAGGTGGATTCAGTGACAGCCCATACGATATGAATCTTAGTTATAAAGTTGGAGATGATCATGAAAATGTATGCAAAAATCGGAAGATGTTTTTTTCTACATTGAACATTAATCCTGATCGGCTGGCAATTCCAAATCAGGTTCATGGAGATACTGTTCAATTCGTTACCGATCCGGGAACGTTTCCATCATGCGATGCACTAATGACAAACCGTCCCAACATTTTTCTTGTCATCACAGTTGCAGATTGTTTGCCTATTTTTTTATTCGATCCAACGACAAAATCACTTGCAGCAATTCACGTAGGATGGAGGGGGAGTGTATCAAGCATTCTAAAGAAGACCATCATGGGGATGCAATTGAAATATGATGTTCGGCCTGAAAATCTGATCGCTTACCTCGGACCATCTGCTGGTCCTTGTTGTTACGAAGTAGGTCACGATGTGGCAAAATTCTTTTCAAGACAATATCTGATTATTAAGAATAATCAAAAGAAAAACTTTCACCTTGATTTGAAGAAGTATAACATTGATCTATTAAGGGGAGTTGGTGTATTGAAAAAAAATATTGAGATTTCATCACAATGCACAATCTGTAATCCAGAAGTATTTCATTCTTATAGGCGCGATTGGGAAAAATCTGGTAGAATGATGGGTGTGATTGGCCGCGTAATCTGATTATGGATCACATGTTACATGATCAGACATCATTAGTATTTGTAAAAAACAATTGTTAACTTTAAATATTCAATATTAACATAGCACCTTCAATATAATTATATGTGTGGAATTATTGGGTACATCGGGTATAAGAATTCTATGCCGATTCTGCTTGACGGATTACGCAGACTGGAATATCGAGGATACGATTCGGCTGGGGTAGCGATTATACGAAATGGTCAACTTTCAATTCAGAAGAAAGCTGGGAAGGTAGCCGATTTAGTTAAGCTTCTTGGGAACAATGGTCTTTCAGCAAACTTAGGTATAGGTCACACTCGTTGGGCAACTCATGGAGAGCCGAATGATACAAATGCCCATCCTCATCATGATTGTCGAAATGAAATAGCTCTTATTCATAACGGGATCATTGAAAATTATCGAGCACTCAAAATAAAATTGGAGCAGGAGGGCCATCAGCTACGTACAGAGACTGATACTGAAGTTTTAGTTCATCTTATCGAAGAAATGTACAAGAAATGCGAAGATTTATTCACAGCCGTCCGATTGGCACTTTTAGAGGTGGAGGGAGCTTATGGTATTCTTGTTATTTCAATCAAAGAACCAGATAAGATTATTGCTGCGAGAAAGGGAAGCCCATTAGTGATTGGTGTTGGTGATAAAGAAAATTATATCGCATCTGATGCTGCCGCTCTTGTTAACCATACACGAAATGTAGTTTATTTAGAAGATGGAGAAGTTGCTTGTGTTACCGCCCATTCTTACACTACAAAAACCATTCAAGATGAATCCATTATCAAACAAGTGGAGCAGATAACATACGATATAGAACAGATTGAGAAAGGTGGCTTTGAACACTTCATGCTCAAAGAAATATTTGAGCAGCCAGAATCAATCCGAAATGCACTCCGGGGAAGACTCCTTATACATGAAGGAACTGCTAAACTTGGTGGTCTCGAGCATGTTATGGAAAAACTATTGAATGCTGATCGATTCATCATTACCGCGTGCGGAACCTCATGGCATGCAGCATTGGTCGGTAAATATATGATTGAACAGTTGGTGCGTATACCGGTGGAAGTCGATTATGCCTCAGAGTACCGATATAGAAATCCGATTGTTCGTCAAAACGATGTGCTATTTGTTATTAGTCAAAGCGGTGAGACTGCAGATACCATGGCTGCGGTTCGAGAGGCAAAAATAAAAGGCTCAACAGTGGTTGGAATTGTTAATGTCGTTGGGAGTTCGATAGCCCGAGAAACTGATGCAGGAGTGTTTATCCATGCAGGACCAGAAATCGGTGTCGCGTCAACCAAAGCATTTACTTCTCAAATCGCAGTATTGGGTCTCATTACGTTGATGATCGCAAGGCAGAAAGGTCTTTCTCGTGATCATGGAGATTTGTTAGTGGCTGATCTCTTGTCTTTACCAGAAAAAATACAAAAAGTTCTCGACAACGCTTCTTTGATTCGTAACATTGCTATTGAATTTAAGCATGTTAATAATTTTCTCTATCTTGGCAGGGGAAGCAATTTTCCCACTGCCTTGGAGGGGGCTTTAAAGTTGAAAGAAATATCTTATATCCACGCGGAAGGATACCCCGCTGCTGAGATGAAACACGGTCCGATTGCCCTCATCGATAAAAATATGCCCGTGGTATTTATTGTTCCCAAAGATGTTATCTATGATAAAGTCGTCAGTAATATGCAAGAAGTGCATGCTAGAAAAGGCATTATTATTGCAGTTGCCAATGAAGATGATACTGAAATTGATAGATTATCAGACTATGTTATCAGAGTACCCCGAACGTACAGTTATTTTGGTCCTATCGTTAATAGCATTCCCTTACAACTTTTAGCCTACTATATGGCAGTCGAACGTGGTTGTAATGTTGATCAACCTCGGAATCTTGCCAAGAGTGTAACGGTAGAGTAAAGTTGATTATTTATTAAATAATCTTCATCTTTAAAAGATATAAATTAATATCTTTTTATCTCTAGGAGTAATTTATTGGTGTGATCACTAAATCTTTTCATCCTCATCAATGGGCATTGATTCTTGGCGCATCAAGTGGGTTTGGTGCGGCAACTGCATGTGAACTTGCACGTCAAGGCATGAATATTATCGGCGTTCATTTTGATCGTGCGGCAACGATGCCCAATGTTAAACGAACCATTCATGAGATAGAAGCTGCCGGTTCTCGAGCAATGTTTTTCAATATCAATGCCTCGGATCCAGTGAAGAGGAATGAAACTCTCGACATTATCCGGAAAGAATTTTCACCTTTTCCAGAAAATACGATCAAATTACTTATGCATTCCCTCGCTTTTGGCACACTTCGACCATATATAGGGAAAAAAGCAGATGACTGCATTACTCAATCCCAAATGGAGATGACACTTGATGTAATGGCTCATTCACTGGTATATTGGGTCCAAGGTATTTTACTGCGTGGTCTGATGAAATCTGGTGGAAGAATAGTTGCTATGACAAGTTCAGGTGGTCATAGTGTAATTTCAAGCTACGGAGCAGTGTCAGCTGCAAAGGCATCCCTTGAATCACACATTCGACAATTAGCGATGGAATTAGGAAGTTACGGGATAACAGCAAATTCTATTCTCGCAGGGGTAACTGATACACCAGCGTTACGTAAAATACCAGGTGCTGAACAGATGTTGCAAATAGCAGCATCGAAAAATCCTCAATCACGAACAACCACACCAGAAGATGTTGCGAAAGCTATCGCTTTGTTGGCACATGACGATGCTTATTTCATTTCGGGTAACATCATCGGTGTTGATGGTGGTGAAGACATTGTTGGATTTATGGGGAAGAGTTTTTCTTCCGAAAAATAACACAGTACATATTGGCTAAAAATCCCTCTTAATCTCCACATTCTCTTTGATTTTTCCTATCAAGTTTTGTATATTTTACATCAATTCGATAAATCATAACTTCTTATCCATCGCGTTAATAATATCTAAAAAAAGGAGTTGATATGGCTCAGAAAACAAAAAAGAAATCATCGAATGTAAAACATGCGATCTCCCGAATTGAGCCCAAACAGTTTTCAATCTCTGATCTCGTTAGAGAACTTAATTCGTTCAATGTTGATAACTATTGGGACTTGGGCAAATTTTTAGTCGATAAAGTGATGCCAACGGCACGTAAGCAAGGATTATTTGAGGATCAGGTTTTGAAAATGGTTTCCTCTCATCCAGGTATTAAGTTTCCGTTTTCGATGCTGAAACAATGTCAGCAGTACTACTCATATTACCCTGATGTAAAAAAACGTCCTTTGCCCGAAGTATTTTACTTTGACTTAGCAACGAAGGTTAACGAATCCAAGTTTAGAGATCAATATGAAAAAATGGCTATTGATCATCATTGGACAATATCCGATTTAAGGAAGAAGATTCATGATGATGACTTAGCAAAGCGGATTGATGAACGAACGAAGTATGGATTTGATTTAAGGGAACGAAATGTTTGGACATTTGAAACGCCAGATCCCCGGTTCGGTAAACCGAATTTCAAGGGTAGGATTTCTGGTCAGATTGTTGCAAATGCTTTATACTATTATTCGAAACAGGGAGATTATATTATTGATCCGTTTGCCGGAAGTGGGACGTTAGGAGACATTATTGAGACGTTGCCGTATTTTCAAGATCGAAAATATAAATTGTATGATGTGAATCCTCTTGATGAGCGGGTCACTCGAAATAATATTTTATTAACTGGAATTCCGGAGCAATCTGGAACTGTAGATTATGTTTTTTTGGATCCTCCGACTGATTTTTCCCAGAAAGATTCATCAACTGATTTTGAAGTTAACCTTGATGCGACAAGAGCAGAATTCGGACTAAAATTTAAAGGCATAATTCGTGAATGCAATCGCATTCTGAAATCTAGTGGAAGAGTATCTGTTGTTGTTGAGCCTGCATTTGCTATTTCAGAATTCTTAGACTTTCCGAGTGAAATAACTAAAATGTTTCATGATGTTGGATTCAAACAAGTAGGGAAAGTGTATTTACCCCGACGATCCAGTGAATCGACAACGCGCTCTACCCAGAATATATCGGAGATGAAGGGTATAAGAGTTCTTAGCTCCGATTGTCGCGAATTATTAACATTTCAGAAATCGTAATGGATTTCGGATCCTGATAAAAACAATCGGGATCCTAAAAATTTCAAATGACTTAACTTCACTTCGTTGGTTAAATCATGAAATTTTTGGACAGGTAGCTCAGTCGGTAGAGCAACGGCCTGAAAAGCCGTGTGTCGCCAGT
>DASRUF010000244.1:0-6326 GCA_035655575.1 Bacteroidota bacterium
CTGACAAAACTTGATTCCATCCCTCCTGTGCCAGAACATGTCAAAGTTAAAACCGGTTGGGTGGTCTGAAACAGATACTTCAAATTTTGATTGACACGTTTAAAGATCTCAGTAAATTCTGAACTTCGATGATGAATAATGGGCTCAGCCATCCTCATCATTATATTTTCAGGTACCGGAGTTGGTCCGGGAGTAAAAAGTCGACGTTTATTCATAACGGATATTGCTATAAACCACTAATTTCATTGTGGCACAGGAACTACTGGTTTTTGATAAACGAATTTTCCACCAACAATCGTCATCTCGACTTCGGTTGTGAGAATTTCAGATGGGGGAATTTGCATAATATCCTTTGAAAGTATTGTTAAATCCGCCCATTTACCAACTTCAATAGTTCCTTTCAAATGTTCTTCAAAAGCTCCATATGCTGCCCATTGAGTAAAACTTCGAACAGCTTCTTCACGAGTCATCTTTTGGTCAGGATACCATCCATCTTGTGGATACCCAGTCTGATCGCTTCGAGTTATTGCCGCATAGAAACCCCATAATGGATTTACACCTTCAACAGGAAAATCCGATCCACTGATGATTATTGATCCGGTTCGGAGTAATGAACGCCAGGCATACGCGCTCTTAATTCGATCACTTCCAATTCGAGATTCTGCCCAATACATATCCGACGTTGCGTGTGTTGGCTGCATACTCGGAAGAATTCCTAGTTGTTTAAATCGAGCAATGTCCGCTGGTAATAATACTTGTACATGTTCGATACGCCAGCGTGGCGATTCTCTATTCTTCGAAAGTGTCGTAAGGATCTTTTCATAAGAATTTAAAGCAATATTATTCCCCCGATCACCAATCGCATGGGAGCAAACCTGAAATCCCTTCTCTAACGCCTGATTGCAGATAGATTCAATTTGAGATTCACTCATTACTGTCAGTCCTCTGTTCCCCGGATCATCAAGATATTCATCGATCAACGCCGCACCCCGAGAACCTAATGCCCCATCAATGTATAGTTTAACTGCACGGACAGTCAACAACCCATTGCCATAACCTATTTCTGTGCCATGCTGTAAATAATGCTTCAATGTTTTTTCATGATCTCCTATCGCTGCATAAACACGGATCGGGCACTGACCACTATCGATGATCTTCTTATAAATTTCTATTGTTTCTAAATCAACGCCCATGTCGTGTACTTCTGTAAGACCTAAGCGAGCACATTCTTCTAAGGCAAGCTTCAAACGTTCTTCTATTTCTTCCGATGTAATATCGGACATAACATTACCCACAAGATCCATAGCATTATCGATGAGAATGCCAGTTGGGTTTTCTTTTTCATCTCGATGTATCTTACCTCCAAAGGGGTCTTTTGTATCAGTAGTGATGTTCGCAAGCGCCAGCGTTTTACTATTTACCCAGAGTGCATGTCCATCGATACGGCGTAAACTAACAGGATTGTTTTGAGCAACTCGATCAAGCAGAGAGCGATCTGGGAATTGCTTTACAGCCCAGTCATTTTGATCCCAACCACGACCGATTATCCATTGTCCCTCAGATGATTCCCCTACACGCTTTTCTACAAGTGAAATAATTTGCTCTGCTGATGATGTCCCGACAAGATCAAGAGTAGCGAGTTTTCCACCTTCTCCAAGGAGATGCGCATGGGCATCGATAAAACCGGGCAGCACGGTTTTCCCTTGTAGATCAACCACATTTTTAGTTGAATATCGTTTCATCATCTCATAAGTAGATCCAATTCCAACGATACGATCTCCCCTTATTGCAATCGCTTCTGCAATATTATTACCCGCATCAAACGTGTAGGCTCTTCCGTTGATGAGCAATGAATCCACATCATTCATGGTTGTATTGATAAGGTAGTAAAAAGTGATAATTGAGATGGAGATAAAAATGATACCTAATACCTTTTGGTTCATGAATAATTCCTATGAAAGAATTAGTAGAAATGAGCATTCGCTTGCGGAGCAATATAGAAATTTTCGGTGATAGTTCCAATGGAATATCAGTGAAAAATAGCAATTACTTTGAAGAGTGTAATATATTTTTTATTTTATCATCAGACAAACACAAACATTTTAAAAAGTCCCTAAAGAAAGTAAAATTTATGAATCCTACTTTTAATCATTTTGTCGAAATCACAAAACGTCTCCGTAAAGAGTGTCCATGGGACCGAGAACAGACCCATGCCTCTATCCGTCATAGTCTTATTGAAGAAGCGTACGAAGTTGTAGAAGCAATCGAAAATAACAATCTTCCAGAACTGAAAAATGAGCTTGGAGATCTTCTCTTGCATGTCGTATTCCATGGAAACATTGCTGAAGAACAAAATGAATTTACTTTAAATCAAATAATCGAAGGAATTACAGAAAAACTGATTCGTCGTCATCCACACGTTTTTGGAAATGCAAAAGTAGAAGGATCGGAAAATGTTAAGCGAAACTGGGAAAAACTCAAAATGCAGGAAGGGAGAGAATCATTAATGGATGGTGTACCGACAGCACTTCCTGCTCTCCTGCGTGCCCATCGCCTAACAGATAAAGCGGCGAAAGTAGGCTTCGACTGGGAGAAAAAGGAAGACGCTTGGAAGAAAGTTGAAGAAGAAATGCGGGAGGTTCACCACGCCATCGAGACAGGAGTAAATGAAAAAGTAGAAGCCGAATTTGGTGATTTGCTTTTTGCGCTAGTAAACTATTCACGTTTTATAAACGTCAACCCAGAAAATGCCTTAAGGCGGACAGTAGAAAAATTTATCACACGCTTTCAGCACATTGAAAAGAGATTAAAAGAGATGGGAAAAGATATTCATTCCTCTTCGCTGGAGGAGATGGATAAGCTTTGGGAAGAAGCGAAAGAAAGCTCGTGAATCACGGTGGTCCATCCCAATAAGTAAAGTTTTCCATATTAATCCTCGCCTCGCTCAACCAATTGGGTAACGTATCACAACATCGATAGGTAGTTCCAACATAATATGGCTCGTCATCAACATATTTAAAATACCAAATGGGACCAGCAGAACCGCGGGTGAAAACGTATGTCATATTATTTCCAACAAGTCTTGGAAAGATAGGGAAAGTCGCAAATCCTGCAAACCCCCACCCATTTGGTTCAGCATAAATCACCCCAGGTAAAGCGCTATACAATTCTCCGAGTCGTCTTGGATTGAGATAACCATCGAACTTCAGCCATGTCCATCCTAATATATCAACAGAATCGAAATATACAGGCCTGAGTGATGCTTCAAATTGATCCCATGCATCATATCGCCCACTATTTACAAGTTGTGCCGTCACTGAGTCAAATTTCACTGCTAACTGAGAAACTACCCATGGTGCCATAAATCCTCCCCATCGTAACACTGATAGAGAATCTCGATAACGAACGCTATCATCATAGACAAATCGTAAATAATTCAGATTATACAGTAGCTCAGATACTAAGCTGTCGGTGGGTCGGAGTTTTCCAGAAAGCCAAAGTGCAAATTCCATCGCTTCCAGTGAATCTTCATGTGAATATGAAAGCTGAATACGATGTGGAGGGTTCTCTGTGATTGGACTTATTTCATCTCTCTTGCATACCGTACACCACAATGGTATCGATAAGAGAATAATCGTGGTAAGTGAACCTATGCCTCGCTTTTCCATAGTCCTTCTCGTTAACTATCAGAATCAAATACCTCGATATAACTTATGATCAATTTTATAGAGAGATAATTTCTGTTAAGAATTCTATCGTTAGCAACGAGATTTCTAACTTCCATCTTTCTCCACTTGACCATTTATCTCTGATTTTCCATTACCGTGGTACTTATCATATGCATCAATAATATCTTTCACAAGCTTATGCCGTACTACATCGTTTCTATCAAAGTAGCAAAATTTTACCCCATCGATATTTTGTAATATTTCTTGAATTTGTACTAAACCCGATATTGTTCTGACCGGTAAATCGATTTGAGTTATATCGCCAGTAATAATCGCTTTCGAATTAGCACCAAGGCGAGTAAGAAACATTTTCATCTGCATGCTTGAAGCATTTTGAGCTTCATCCAGGATGACGCACGCATTATTGAGCGTTCGCCCACGCATGTAGGCAAGAGGAACAACCTCAATCACACGTCGTTCAAGATACGTTTTCAATTTTTCAGGTGGTATCATGTCATCGAGAGCGTCGTAGAGAGGCCGAAGATATGGATCGACCTTCTCCTTGAGATCACCGGGTAAAAAACCTAAACTCTCCCCTGCTTCGACTGCAGGACGTGCTAAAATGATTTTCATGATTTCACGATTCTTTAATGCAGCCACAGCCATTGCGACAGCTAAAAAGGTCTTTCCCGTACCTGCCGGACCAATAGCAAAAACAATATCGTTTTTCTTAATTTGCCGAACATATTCTTTCTGACCAGGAGTTCTTGCACGAATGATTCCATTTCTGGTGAACAGAACAACCGTCTCCAGCTCGTCGGCTCCAACTTGGGCTGTAATGCTTTTCGGCAGCGCGGGCTCACCATTTACGGTCACAAGGTCGATCACCGTTTCGACATCATTCGTTGTTAGATTACCGTTTTTGTTCATTATATAGATAAGTTCTTTAAAAATTTTTTCTAGCTGTTCAACTTGTTGCTGATCGCCACGAAATGTAATGTTCTCACCTCGAACGGTTATTGCTGCATCAAATCGATTTTCAATAATAGTCAGGTTTGCATCATTGATACCGAGGAGTCTAACCATGTCAACTCCGTCAGCTTTTATTTTTCTATCAGCCAATGAAGGTAGTAACTCCCTTCGTTAATTTAAATTTTTAGGAAATAAAAAGCCCTCTTCGCATCGAAGCGAATAAGGGCTGATTTGATTATTATTGTCAGTGTAGCTTATCAAGAACTGCTTTGTCTCTCTGCTCCTGATATCAGGTCGAGTTATTGGTAAGCAGGTGCTGCTGCAGCTTTTTTCCGGTAGTATGAATTAGCAGCTGATTTTTCCTCTTTGGACAAATCCTTACCTTCTGGAATTTTCAGTACCCACTTTGGTTTGATGATGTCGGGGTCTCTAATTTTATCCCGATTACCCTGCCATATTTTGGGCCACAACCAGGCATTATCATAAATATCTTTTTTCTTCGCGATGTTCCATAAGCAATCTCGATCACGGGACCACGTACCGACAGTGTATGACTTCTCTCGTGATAAACTTTTCATCAATGCGGCGACTTTGTCCTGTAGCGATTTTACTCTATTACCGTAACTCGGTATCATCGCAATTTTACTTGCTGCCATTGCATTGAGTCGGTCATTTATCCTACTAATTTCATCACGATAGTTCATTAGCTCTGCATCTGATAATCGCTGTAGCTCTGCCACACGTTTCTCCATATCAGCGAGTTCCTTCTCATATGCCTCGACATCCGCCCGTGTTACACCCAACATTGCATACATCGCATCTTCACATGCTTTAATATCATCACCCAACTTATTCAGCTGGGATTGCAAGGATGAAACATCGTCGTTCAATTTCGATAATTGAGTTTGTAAATTTGTTCTGCGAGTTGTATACGAGCTCATCTCCGATTGCCACTGATCCTTTGTCATCTCTTGTGCAACAAGCTGCTGACAGTTACAAAGTATAAATAACACCACAACGGCAAACATCCAATAGGTTGTTTTCTGTTTCATCACTTGCCTAATCCTTTCTTCACAGCTTCTTGATCAGATTGGCATTGCTGGAGTTTTGAGTTTTGATCTGCGATCTGTTTCTCTAAATCGCTCTTGCTGCGTTGCTTCTCGGAGATTTGTTTTTCGAGTGATGATACTTCCGACTTCAAATTACTAAGTTGATTCATCTCTTCATCGGTCGGCTTACTTGCGCAACCAGCGACAAGAAAAGCACAACAGAGCGAGAGAGAAATAAATGATAGTGTTAAATATTTCCTCATGAATGCACTCCTTATGGATAATAATTTTCAATAACCATGGGTGAAAAATAAGAAATTAAACCCATTTTGTCAAGCATTACTGTCAAATAATACGATTTTTGTATGAAATACTTATAAAAGCCCTCTTTCTACGAAGCTTGTGTGTGCATGTGCAGTAATAATAATATGATCGTGTACAGGAATTCCGATGATTTTACCAGCTTCTACCATTTGCCGAGTTATTTGGATGTCCTCAGAACTCGGCTCAGGATTACCACTTGGGTGGTTATGGATCAGGATGATACTCGCCGAGGGTTCAGTTATGGCAGGCTTAAAGACTTCTCGTGGATGGACAAGAGATGAATTGAGAATCCCCTCCGAAATTTTTACCTCTC
>DASRUF010000245.1:0-5595 GCA_035655575.1 Bacteroidota bacterium
ATAATAGTGGATTAGTGCAATCAACGAAATCGTATAGGCCTCTAAAGATCGCAGCCTATATTGCGGTGGAGAGTGAGAGGCACGCAAGAGAGTTGGAGAAATATTTCAAGACTGGATCTGGAAAGGCGATTCTCAAGAAGAGATTTTTGGCTGACGAAGTCCCGCATCGCGGGACGTAGTCAGTCCCTCACCCTCCGCTAAACTACTCTTGTGTCTTGAATCAACCTCAATTTGATTCTGGCGTCTAAATCAACCATATTTAGACCAGTGAACATAATCAGGTCGAACGGTGAATGAATTACAAATATGAGGAATGAGACACGAGAACGTTTAGCCGAGCTTATACTTGAGGAATTAGCCGCGAAAATTAAGCGGGATAAAATTCTCAAATATAAGCTCGAGTCCTTTACAGACCTTCCAGTAGATAAAGTTGCTGAGGCAATTCTTCGACAATTCGATTATCTTCTTTCAAGCGAACTCCGTGAATTGATAGATCATCTTGTCAGACAAGAGATATCGAAACAACAGGTCACTGTAACCCCCGAATCGAAATCAATTGAGAAGACGGAGGATATTTCTACCTTCGATGATACTGCAATTTCACAAAGTGAGGAAGCCCTTGAAGAAGACGATATAGCACAAATGGTAAAGCAAGTCGGCGGTGTAATTGAAGATCGTAGTTCTGTAAGTTCTTCAGTGCTGGAGCACTTTGAAAATAAAGAACCTATTACTACAGAACCATTCGAGATTGATCTTAAACCAGATGATTGGTTGTACATGTATGGAATGAGTTATGCTCCTGACAGCAAGGGAAGGGGATATCCTTCGAAGAGGCTTACATTGAAAGGTATCGAAAATTATGACGCTATTTTTCTACTCGATTACGGTGATCTTCGATTGTATCTTAGTCGTCTAATCATAAACAATTATACTATTGATAAACATGGACGGCCCATTCCATATCCTCAACAAAAAAAACTCATAGACCTTGAACATGAAAAAGTTCTCAATCTTATTCGTAGCGAAGATCTCTTAGTTTCTGTCCCAAGCTGGACAATTATACAAGGTCGAGATACTCTCATCAGTAAAGTTGAAGATCATTATGTTAAACTTTTACGTGTTCTCATTGAGATGCAGGATGCTATTGATTGGGATGTTGAAGTATTCGCTTTCGATGAACTTCTTGTAAAGATTACTGCAGGTGATGTCAACAAATACAAAAGGGCGATAGAAAGAGAAACAAGACATCCAGCTCATAAAAAGAAAAATCAAAAAGAAATTGAAAAAGTATTGTTTCAAGAAAAGCAAATTGCACAGGAAATCCATAGCCAGCTGCTTACTCTTGCTTCCCGGGCAAAAATATTTCATATGATTCGCTTGGATAATGCATTTCAGGATGATTGGAAACCCATTCTTCATACACGGTATGTAATTGGAAAAGCTCAACGTAAGAGCTTTTGTCAGGAAGTAGCGAGACTCCAGAAATTATATGAAGAGTTCCAATTGATTTTTAAGATATCGAATACAACAGTTCAATTTCCCGTTTCATCCTTTCTTGCCAAAAAATAAGCTCGCGAACAAGATACTTTAGTGGTTCCCGTCGATTTTTCTTAAATAAGTTTTCAATTTTTGTGGTGGATTGGTAGGATGATGCTCTGGCGATAAATAAATGGAGCTCAGATCAGCTTGGAATATGCTACGAACGCTCCGGACGAGGATCAATGATTGGAATAATGGGAGATATTTTGTATATTTTCACACCTTTTGCTTCAGTCCCGCTTTGCGGGATTGAAATTCAGGTCTTTGTAAATCTCGATTCAAAGCATTTGGGGTCGTAGTTCAATTGGTTAGAGCGCCGCCCTGTCACGGCGGAAGTTGCGGGTTCGAGTCCCGTCGGCCCCGCTCAAAGTAATTGGCAGGTGAAAACCACAGATTTCACTTCGTACCGATGTATTACGTGTATATCATACGTAGTGTAAGTGATGGACGCTATTACGTGGGTTCCTCCAGCGATCCTTGGTCACGCCTGGAAAGGCATAATGCGGGCTGGACACGATCAACGAAGGGACATCGACCGTGGGAGCTTGTGTATATGGAACAGTATGAAGAGAAGAGTAGAGCGTTGAGTCGTGAGCGTGAGATTAAGAAGATGAAGAGTCGGAAGTATATTGAGCGAATGATTCGAGGCGGAAGTTGTCCCGATCAACTAGATAGGTTGATCGCCCCGATTTATTCGGGGCGTCGGCCCCGCTCAAAGTAATTGACAGATGAAAACCACAGATTTCACTTCGTACCGATGTATTACGTGTATGTCATACGTAGTGTACGTGATGGACGCTATTACGTGGGTTCCTCCAGCGATCCGTGGTCTCGGCTGGAAAGGCATAATGCAGGCTCACCTTAACACGCCTGCGTGCCGTAACGCCGCACTTTGACGGTGCAGGCACGAAGTGCAACGGTGAGCAGGCTGAAAGTTGGTCTGATCCCGAGTAAGATTGATCTCACCACCCCACTGACCAGCCCAGAGAGATCATCATATCTCTTGGTTATGTAGATTCTGAAAATATTATCGTTTTACCCTCCATAAATTACACTCAAACAGAAGATCAAATACCGCTGTAGCCCACTTGGCAAGTAACCCAAAATCGAAATTAAGCTCATCTTCGTCCAACAGTTTGGACGCCCTGACATATCTTGCTCTTGGACTTCTAGCAGTGCTTATTATTTTCTTTGGCATATCGAAAATAACAGGCGATGATGATATCTTCTGGCATCTTGCTACGGGAAAGTGGGTCATCGAGCATAGAACGATCCCGGCACACGATGTTTTTGGCTTGATCAGCCAGGATCAAACTTGGATTCCCTTTGAATGGGGCTGGGATGTCGTATCGTACGCTTTATATTCACTCACTGGTAACTACATGGGTGTGCAATTACTCCCTGTCCTGATATACCTTGTGATCTTCACGCTCCTAGTATCGATAATGAGGAAGCTGAAAATCACGCCGTCGCTCATTCTGCTGATACTTTTATTGACACTGATTGTCTCCTTGGATCGCTTGACCCCCCGACCACATGTTATCTCGCTTTTAGGGATTACTCTGATCATCTACCTCTATACTAACTCCAGGTATTCTGTTCCAAGAACGATCAAACGCTTATGGTGGCTCCCTGTCATTTTTTGTCTATGGACCAATGCGCATCCGGGTGTTATTACCGGGTTTTTACTGTTGTTTATTCTTTATCTTTTGGAAATTGTGTTCTTTCTTGTTCAAGGAGGGAGAAGTACTGCAAGCGTGCTCTATCCATTGGATGTGAAATCCTTATTGATTATGGGTACGATCGTCATCCTTTGTGCTGCAGGAATGACGCTGAATCCTCAAGGCATCAATACATTTGTGTACACATACACTCATACTCAGATGAAATTGCTTGGAGTAATTAGAGAATGGAGTCCACCATTTGGTGCGGATACACCTTCGAGCGGTCCACTCTGGGCTTACAAAATCATGATTGTTGTTGGCGGGGTGAGTATCTACTATTCAATTAGGAGGAAGGATTTTTTGCCGATTCTTCTGTACGTCGCATTTGGATTATTCTCCCTCCGCGCCGTACGATTCATGGCTGATTTTGCTATTGGCACGGCTATCGGAACTGCTGCAGGTCTGAATGAAATTTCCCGACGATATTCTCGACCGCTCAGATTCTTCGTGGAAGGCAAGGTGCTGATGGTGATTCTCATCCTTTTCATGCTCTTCTCGATAGTTACGGTGCCTGGCAATTCATTCTATGACAGGATCAATTATTACAGGCGATTTGGATTCGGCATTGATCGAGAATTCTTCTCCACTCACATGATGGATTTTCTAAAGAAAAACGGTATCAAGGGAAATGTGTTCAACAATCTTGATATTGGAGGATTGTTAATGTGGGAACGCTTTGGCGAAAAGAATTTCATCGACAGCCGAAACCTCAGTGACGACCATGCAAAGGAATACTATTCAATCCTCACGATGCAGCCGGGATTCGAAGAGAAGTTGAAACGCTACGACATCGATTACGTCGTTCTTCATCTTCACGATCTGCTCTCTTCACCCAATGTCATGCAGCTATCGTTGATCTCTTATTGCTCAACCCACCGTGATCAATGGAAGCTGGTTTATTGGGACGACCGGGCGTTTCTCTATTTAAAGAATGTCCCGAAGTTCAACGGCGTCATCAGGCAATACGAATACAAAATGTTTGATCCTTATTTGTACGCCTTTCGTCGCAGTGAATTTGACTCTTTGCGGACAGCCAATCCAATTGTAGTTCAAGGGGAGATCAGACGCAAATTGACTGAAGATCCTGAGGGTAAGATTGCAAATCTTCTTGCTCAATACGTACAGTCCTCCGACTTCAAGAAGTGAAGACCTCTTTGGGATCAGGGGTGTTTGAAAAAAGAAATATCACAATGGTCGTGGCAATACGACGTTAAGATTTATGATATATTCAATTTACCAACTGAACACGCGGACAGGTTATGCCGTTCTATTCTTCGCTCTTCGCACACCGCTACTGGGGGTTTTTGTACGATCCCCGGCCTTATTCTGTTGACAACCTTCAATATGCAAGGATATTAGATATCCAACATTTTTGAGAAAAAATGAGATCTTGAAGACCTATAGTTTTAAATTATTTTTCTATCTTGTTGCAAAATCATAGAAATACAAAGAAATAGTACACCTCAGTTATTAAAACGCTTTAAAAATGATAAAAATGTGGTTTTAATGGAAAAGACGCAAAAATTAGTATTCTATAAAAAAAGTGATTTTTTTTAAAAAAATACTTGACACTGAGCAGAAGTTTTAGTAAAATTGACTAAGTCTTTTGTAAACTGAGATGAAGAGAATGCAACTGTGAGTCGCTCTACTCACCTGATGGAGCGGGTCACGATGCTAAAAAGAAACCATCTCACGTCGTTTGATCAGCCAAGTACTAACGCCTCAAAAATTTTTCTAGCATGATGACCGCGCGGGATTTAATGTTATTTTTAACACACGATAATTTAGAAGTCATTATTTCAATTCGTTCAGATCACGATTAAAAATTTTCAAAAATAATTTTGAGATTTATTTTTTTTGAGATGATAGATTTTATCGGTATAAAAAAGGCAAGAAGGAGTTATGCTTACTGAGTATTGGTACGATTCCTTTTCTCAAGAGAACTCTTCTTTCACAGCGGCCTGCTTGCCGAATGAATCGCCTGCCTTTGCCGAAACGCTTCGTGCAGGCAGGTTCAGCCCGCCTTCCGCAAGCGTGCGGCGGACAGGCAGGCAAGAACCCAGTGAGCATAGTGGATTCTGTCTGTGTTTTGAAATTCCGTTATACTTCCCATCAGAAAATTTAATTATAAATAACACTAATCCACATTCATAAATAATCCTTTAAGGAGGATATATGATCAAACAGTTCAAATTTTTTGTAACGCTGCTCTTCTTAGGAGTATTGCTGACATCGTTTCTTGCTGTCAACACGTACGCCTTGGATGACGGAGGAAAAACGCGAGTAGCAGCGCCTCTCGCATCGGCAGTGCCGAGCGACGCGGATTTACAGG
>DASRUF010000246.1:0-3912 GCA_035655575.1 Bacteroidota bacterium
GCCGAATTACCGACACCCCAATCTAATCGAGTACCAATATGACCACCCCAAGCAAATACCACTGTGTCATTCGATGCAGTAAAGTTAATGCGCATCCGCGTTGCCGATTGGGCGGCGTTAAGATCGCCCAAATTGCCATCAGCATTATTTATGTAGGTCAAGCTTGTGATAGTACCATTGTATATTGTCATTAGTCTTTCACTAGCCGGTAATGAACCAAAACTCGTCTGAGGTTGTGGATTACCAAGAATCGTTTCTGTCGGTATGGGAGTAGGAATTGCAAACGTTGAAGGCGCACTAAAGCTCCCTGAAAATCCGAGTAATGGACTGACAGTTTCTGCAATGCGCTGATAGTGCGTTATATAATCGATGGCGTTTCTGCTGCTATGCGAGATGTCCCATTCGATATCGACGTAGTGAGATCCGATAGAAAGATTTGTCAATCTAAGTCGATAGGGAATGGACTGCCCTTCGATGTAATGGGAATTCTGTTCGCCGGCGTTGCCGTTCACCCAATCAACTGGACTGATCGGAGTATCGCCAACTCCCCCGTTCCTCGCTTGGTCAAGATTACCTGCGGGGTTACCATCGGTAAATATTGTTTGTGCAACTAATCCGGAGGAGAGTCCAGTCGCTGTAAGGGTAAAAGTTTGACCCAGGTCGTGATCTTCGATCAGGTAATCACTATTGGAAATGTTTCCCGCACCATCGGCGACTGTATAAAGTGTTTGTGGAGGATGAATATACGGACTCTCTTCAAACAACAGAGAGACAGTTTCACCCGGCGCCCAGCCGCTTCCGGATACGATCACGTGCTCACCCGGCATATAATCCAATTTATCCGTGGTTACCGTCGCAGTAGATTGTGCGAACGCCGTACTCGTCAACCCCAAAAATGAAGTGACGAGGAGACAACAAATCACCCACATCATGAATGAATTGTTCTGCACTCGTCCGGATTTTAAAATGTTAAAAATAGACATAGTAGTACGCCTTTATGAAGTTGGTTTGATATGTACGTTTTGTATGCAAGTGTAGAGTAGAATAGAATAGAACAAAAATAAATTACATAAGAGTTTATGATATCTCTCTTACTAAAAAATCCAATGTTTCGACAGAAACTTGTACACGTAATAGAAAATATTGGGAGGTATTAACCCTTGAGTCGCGCTGTATAATACTAAATTGACACAATAAAATCAAGTGTAAACTACCCATTTTACCTATTTAAATCCTCAAATTTAACGTGAAAAAAACAGCTTTTTACATTGTAGAATATTTTTTACGGAATCACTGTGTACGTCACCAAGTTATATGACGGGCTTAGTGAGATGAGTGACCAGCAGCACACTCGCACAATTCTAATCGAATTCTAATTATCGGTGCGGTCTAAAGGAAGTAAAATGGAAAATTCACTCCCTTTATTCAATGTACTTTCCACCTCTATCCGTCCACCATGAGCATCGACGATCCATTTCACAATAGAGAGACCCAAACCAGCTCCTCCTATTTTTCTCGATCTTGCCCTATCAACCCGATAAAAGCGATCAAATATTCGAGGAATTTCGTTTTCAGGAATACCAATTCCATTATCGCCAATCGTAATCTTCGCCGCGCCATTGATCTGTGTCAGACTCAGATGAATTCTTCCATGACGGGGCGTATACTTTATCGCATTATCGATCAGATTCAGAAACATCTGGCGAAGTCGCTCTTCATCTCCTCGCATTGTCGATGCTTCAACTCCTCTGAGTGTAACGTTAATCGCTTTTTGTGAGGCAAGGATAACACTCTCATCATACGTTTGACGAACTAATTTCTGTAAATCCACACGTTCTTTCCTGATCACATCCTTTCCGGCATCACTCTTTGCAAGAAGCAATAAATTATCCACGATGTTCGACATTCGTATTGATTCATCTAAACAGCTCGCAACGGTTTTTTTCAATTCAGCAAGAGTTATTTTACTGCTCAATGCCTCTTCAAGCTGTGTTCGCATAACAGAGAGAGGCGTCCGAAGCTCGTGCGAAGCGTCTCCTGAAAATTGTCTCATCTGTTCGAACGAGCGATCGAGCCGAGAGATCATGTCGTTAAATGTAGATATCAATTTCCCAATTTCGTCCTGAACAAGATGTTCCGGGATGCGGTCATGCAATCGATCAACGGTAATTTTCTGAGCAGTCTCAACGATCTCATTGACCTTCGCAAATGACTTTCTTGCCAGGTACATTCCACCTGCCATTGCAACAACAATAAGCAACGGACCAAGCCAGAAAAAGATGTTCAGCAATGAGCGAAGGGGTGATGTTGTAACTTCAAGGGGAATAGCAAAATAGATAACGAATGAAGGAGTTTTTTGTGTGGCAAGACGAATATCGTGGTTGCGAAAATTAGTGACTGTTCTGAGATCAAAGTCTCCATCCTGCCGAAGCAAGGACGCAAAATGCTTTAATGTGTCCTCAGCAAGATTGAATCCTCGGTAATATATTTTCCCTGTCGAATCCCAAATCTCTACATACTCTTTAAGAGGATAATACGCACCATGTTCAAATATATCCTCACCGACAACCACGTCCGGTTCATTACGCAGCGTTCCTCTTTCTAAACGAGAAACCATCCAATCAATCTCACTCCTCACAGCACGATCGAGTGTTCTCGCTAACGTGAGATGAAGGTATTCGTATGTTGTCATCCCAAAGAGGATAAAAATTACAGCAACAACAGAGGTATACCACAGCGCAAGCCGAAATCGTATTGTGCGAAACATTTAATTTTCTTTTAAGATATACCCAACACCTCGAACAGTATGAAGCAGTCGTTTCGGAAATCCTTTGTCGATAGCATTACGCAGGTAATTAATGTACACATCAACCACGTTTGTACCGGTTTCGAAGGTGTATCCCCAAACCTGTTGAGCAATTGCTACCCTCGTGACAATACGATTTTTATTTCGCATCAATAATTCAAGAAGGAGGAATTCTTTGGATGTAAGATGAATTTGTTTATTCATCCGTCGAACGGTGCGTGCGGCAACGTCCATCTCAAGATCTGCGACCGTTAAAATCAAGCTTTGATCGACGCCATGGCGACGTAGCAGTGATTCTATTCGAGCTATTAATTCGGTAAAGGCAAATGGCTTTGATAAATAATCATCGGCACCTGCATTCAACCCTTCAACTCGATCTTCAATGGTACTCTTCGCTGTGAGTATGAGGATCATGCTTTGCACACCATCGCGTTTCAACTCATGCAATACTTGGATGCCATCCATCTTCGGCAACATGAGGTCAAGAACAATGAGAGAATATTTCTTTGTGGAGGCGAGCTTTAATCCTTCCTCACCATCCGTCACAACATCTACCGGATAGCCTTCTTCATTTAATCTGCGGGCAATAGAATCAGCGAGATGTTGCTCGTCCTCGATCACAAGGATAAAAATATCTTTCTTCCCGATCTGGGTGGTTTGTGTTTTTGTGTCGACTGACTCTTTAGGCATGTCTGAGTACTTGAAAATTCTCCTTGATGAAAAAAATCTTCAGAGTTTCAATTCGTTTTGAATTTATGCAACTACTAAGCGAAACCCCTTTGGGGGAATTGAAACACGAAATGTTTTCCCCCCTCTGTGAGGGGGATAAGGGGGAGGTGATTCCCAATTCCTTCTCTCGTTCTTCAACACAGTGGTCAATGGCTCTTCGTACATTCTCAATATCCTTCAGCACTTCCTCGTCAAGAAATCGCACTACCGTAAACCCGGCTTTTTCAAGTTCTTCCTCTTTGATTTTATCTTTCAGATATGTTTCCTCATATTGATGGGTAATGCCATCCACTTCTATCACCAAGCGTAATTTCTTGCACAAGAAATCTGTGATATAGTCCAAGACGGGTCGCTGCCTATTGAAGGTGTAGCCCTTC
>DASRUF010000247.1:0-4468 GCA_035655575.1 Bacteroidota bacterium
TGGATTCAAATGGTATACACCGAAAATAATGCCAGTGAGAATCATCCCCTTCGTCGCTGTCAACCCTTTTTCAAAGCTTCGCTGAACTAAGCCCCGAAAGAGTAACTCCTCGGCTATTGCGGGAATGAACGCAATAACGAAAATCACCATGATGAGCTCAGGGATCGAATGAGAGCTCACGAGCAACCTGTAAACTTCTTCGATCATCTCCTTAAATTTATCTACCATGTTTCTCACCGTTTCGGGGAGAGGAATCTTTTCCTGAAAATAAAGATATATTTGCAACATCTGTTGTAACGAAAAAATCCCAACCAGTGGTGGAATAAGAGTTCGCGGGTCGGGTGCTGTAAGTCGTAAATATTGCGCGGGCGTTAGCGTTGCAAAGCGAACAAGAAGAAGAGTTGGAATAAGAAGAAACATGACTTGTCCAAGTCCAGTGACGATTCGAAAACCATCGATTGTATCTGAAGTTGGTCTGAGCCCGAAAAAAATATAAGTAATTATACCGCCGATAAATTGATAAAGAATAAACACAACAATCAAGATCAAAAATCCAAACAATACCGATGAGATTCCGTAACGCTCGATGAGAGGAATACGTATCGGGGTAATCGTTGCTTGAGGACTCGACGAGTTTAGGAGAGCCGGCTGTTCTTCCATTATTTACTACGAAGCCTGTCCTTGATCATTGCCACCACAAGAGGGATCATAATTTCGTGATGTCCGGTGAACATGTAGCCTTTGCCGCCGTTTTTCGTTGGTCGCTGGACAATGTTCATCCGAGGTCGATAATGTTGAATCATGTCAAAGTTTGCTGTTGTAAATCCTTTCGCCCTATATCCTAAGTTTCGAGCAACTGTGAGCGCCTTCAGAAATACTTCGGGGAGTACAACAGCCGAACCGATGTTCATAACAACTCCCCCACCCTGCAAATCCTTAACAACATGACAGAGAACTCTAAAATCACGAAAGGTCATTTCACCTGTCACAGCTCCATCCATTGTCGGTTGTTGATGAACGATATCCGTGCCAATAGCAGCATGAACGGTGACGGGAATATTCTGTTTATAGCAAGCTGCAATGACACTCAGTTTTTTGTTTGGGGCTTGTTGAAGCGCCCTACCCAACACTTCACCATAGCCGGCATTATCCCGAATAAACCCCGATCCAAGTGTCTTATTAATGAAATCACCAGTTTCTTTCGCCATACCGAACCGACCATCGATAATATTTTCCTCGACATCTTCGGAAGTTTTTCCCCACCATGCAGTCTCGATATCATGAATGGCGGCGGCGCTATTCATTGCGACACAGCTTATTATCTTTCGCTTGATGAGATCGATGATCAACGGGGAGAGACCTACTTTAATGACATGAGCACCGATGAGGAGAATGATCGGTTTACCATTTCTAACAGCTTTTGCAACATCATCCACGAACCTCCTTAAGTCTTCTGCGACAAGAATACGCGGCAGAGATCGAATGAATTCAGAAAATGTTTGTTTCGGATCGACAACTTTTGCAAAATCCCGAAGCTGGACCTTGCTTTTTCTCCGTTGTATTGAGATCGTTTTAACTTTACCGAGATCGATTTGTTTGTAATTCGGCATAAAGTAAATTATTCCTCATTAATTTTTGCATTGATGATTCCATGTATTCCGCGATACTCTATTAACTCAGAATCAATTGAGCCAATGACGATCTGTGTGCTTACTCTTATCGGAATCTTCCGTTCATCATCGGTCAACCAAACATAGACGCGTCCGTCGCTCTTAAATAACCCGCCTTCCCTCGCTAACGGCTCAACGATGACACAATTAAATTTCCCTGCGGCAACTTCGATCTGCTGACGACCTCTGAATTTGACATCAAGCTCATACGTGGAATCTTTGTAAAAATTCTGGAGATGGATTTTTTGCCCAGGCTTGAAGTTAGTATAATCGACAGTACGAGCAAAATAAAAAGCCGACATGATATCGTGCACATACGGTGGGATGGGATACTCACCCTCGGTCGTCTTCGCAATATGGTTAATCTGGTCAAAGTCTGCAACGAAATCTCGACTATAACCACCCTCCCGAATATGTTGTTCAAATCGCCATGGAAAGAGTCCTTCGGTATCGACTATCGTCAGGTATCGATCCTCAACTTTATAGATCCAATTAAAAAATGGTTTCGAATCAACTGAGAAATTTATCTTAAAACACTTCCGACCAAAGTTATTGGAAGTATCTGCTATCGCCATCACCGCTTCCCCGGCGGTAATAAAACCAAAGTTCACGTCAAATTTTAGGTATTCACCCGCTTTAAATGCCTCATTAGGTAATTTACGAAGTGTATCAAGACTCATCGCCATGAGTGGCTCTGCCCGGACAACGGTTGTATCGTGTTGAATATTTATTGTATCCGAAATCGCTTGCGGTTTATCCAGATCACGTTGTTGTCCATGGACATCGAAAACAAGGAAGGTAATTAATAACACTGCCCAGCGGGATAGCTTCTTTGCTCTGTAGATCGTTTTCATACAACTTCGTATGGTTGAGCAATCATTAAACATTTCATCGCACCATGATAAACTTCATCGACCCCGATGGAATCCATACATTCACAGTATGGGGTTTTTTCATAAACACATTTCTTGCAATCAAGGGGTTTATTGCGAGGTGAGAAGATGATTTTATTCTTCGTGTAAGGACCCCACCGTGCCGCACTTAACGGCGTTACCTGTGAATAGAGACCGATGACTGGTGTCCCGACTGCAGCGGCGATGTGAAGCGGACCAGTTGAGTTTGCAATAAAGAGCGATGATAATTTTGCGAGCGCGGCATATTCTCGAAGATTCAATTCATCAATAAGTGATATAGTGTGCATTCCGGCAATTGCCTGAACTTCTTTCACCAATTGCTCCTCATCTTTTTTGCCGGTGATGATGACTTTCGTATCAGGAATTTCGCTGAGTCGTTTCCCAAGATAACCAAAATTCTTCGGACTCCAATCCCTGCCTGAGCCGCCGCTACCGGGATGGAGAATGATAAAACGGGTGTTATTGGTGATTCCAGCACCAACAAGCAGTTTTCTTATTTTATCGATTGTATGAGGTTGAACTTCAAGTGTTGGGGAAATACCATCTTTTTGAAAATCACAATTGAGTGCTTTGAGAAGATTAAGATTATATTCAAGCTCATTACGAAGCGCATCTTTTCGATGCTCGTAGATTTTCTTGTTGAAGAAAAACGAATACCAGCGATACCCTGAGCCGACACGAAGCGGAATCCCTGCCAGCCAAGTCAATAGAGCGAGTCGGAAACGGGGGTGCGTATGGAAGACGACATCATACTGCTCAGTCCGAAGGGTTGCCAAGAGATGAAAAAATGGGAGCGACTTCTCCCCGTTATCATAGAAAATTGTGCGATCCACATATCTATTCTCTTCAATAATCTCGGCTGTGTATCGCCGGACGAGCATCCCGATATGCACGTGAGGAAATTTCTGCTTCAGAACTTGTGCCATCGGGAGAGTGAGAATGACATCTCCTATCCGATCGGTACGAACGATTAAGATCCGTTGGATTTGCTGTTTCAAGCTGTTTTAGCTTAAAAAATTTTATTCAATATACGTGGAAGGATGTTGATTTGCAATGAGGAGAAAAGTGGAGACTAAGCTGATAAATAGAAAAGAGAAAAATAAAATTGGACTAGTATTCTTCCATTTCAATTATCCCTCATTTATAGGAGATTCTGTATATCACCCCCGCATAATCATCAGAGACGAGCAATGCACCGTCGGGCATAATAAGGAGGTCCACCGGCCGACCCAATACCTTCCCATCTTGAAGCCAACCCTCCGCAAAAACATCATATCTGACTGCAATGTTATTTTCGAGTGAAACAGTAGTAATACGATAACCTAACGGTACACTTCGATTCCATGAACCATGTTCAGCAATGAAAATTTGATTTAGATATTCGGAAGGGAACATCGTTCCTGTATAAAATCGCATACCGAGAGCTGCAACATGCGGACCAAGTTTCATCGCAGGCGGTGTAAATTCTGTGCACTGATGTTTCTCACCGTACTCTGGGTCTGAAATGTTGCCTCCGTGACAATACGGAAATCCAAAATGCATTCCTTGCGTCGTTGCATGGTTCAGCTCATCGGGCGGTATGTCATCACCCAGCATGTCGCGTCCATTATCGGTGAACCAGAGTTCATGGGTTGTAGGATGCCAATCAAAACCAACCGTATTTCGAACTCCACGAGCAAAAATTTCCAAGTCCGAGCCATCGAGCTTCATTCGCATGATGGTTGAATAGCGTTGATCTTCTCGCTCACAAACGTTACACGGTGCACCAACAGGTACATAGAGTTTTTCATCAGGTCCCAAACGAATGAACTTCCACCCATGATGCGTTTCAGAAGGAAAGCTATCGTTGACAATCACTGGAAAAGGCGGATTGTGCAGTCTGCC
>DASRUF010000248.1:0-2332 GCA_035655575.1 Bacteroidota bacterium
AAATATGATGAATTGGAGAGATCATACGTCGATATTGCCGGCTCCTATGTTTATCTTCTCGAAACCATCATGAACAATAATATCGATATCCAGCCATATATCCAGGATTATAATACAAAATCACGCGCGGAATATATCGAGTGGCTTCGGCGGCGCATTGTTGCAACTCAAGTCGAGATTGATAGACTAGAGCGAATGCATCGAAAATAATTCATGATTCCCTCGCAACTTCTCGATTCGATTAAAAATCACGCGAAGAAATTAAAAAAAAATGTTGTTCTGCCCGATACCGCAGATGAGCGGACAATCAGGGCTGCCCGCCAGATCACGGATGAGGAAATTGCAAAGACAATCTTAATCGGGTCGGAAGAGCAAATTCGATCCCTCTCACAATCAATAGGTATTCCATTAAATGGAATCCGACTTGTTGATCCTTCCAAATCTGAAAAGCTAAGTGATTTTTCTCATACCTATTTTAACTTGAGAAAAACGAAGGGTATCGATTTCACAGAAGCTCAAAAGACAATGAGCAACCCATTATACTTTGGTTCGATGATGGTAAGAGAAGGCTTAGCTGATGGAAGCGTAGCGGGATCATTATCGACCACTGGAGATGTCTTGAGGGCTGGAATTCAGGTTATCGGATTGAGGGAGGGCATTAGTGTTGTTTCAAGTTTTTTTCTTATCGTATTTCCTCATCGAGTATTTTCGTTTGCTGATTCCGCTGTACTTCCCGATCCGACGATCGATCAGCTTGTGGATGTTGCAATTGCAACAGCAGAAAATCATCAGAAACTTACTGGGGAAGAACCTCGCATCGCAATGCTATCATTTTCAACGAAAGGGAGTGCAAGTCATCCATTGGTTGATAAAGTCCAGAAGGCAACGGCTCTCCTGCGACACAAAGCTCCTCATCTCATCATCGATGGTGAGTTACAGCTCGATGCAGCCATCGTGCCTGAGGTTGCTCGGTCAAAGGCTCCTGGGAGTCCCGTTGAAGGTCGAGCAAATGTTTTGATATTCCCAGACCTCAATGCTGGGAATATCGGCTATAAATTAGCCGAACGATTAGGTGGTGCCCAAGCAATCGGACCAATTGTCCAGGGACTGAAAAAACCGGCATTTGATCTTTCACGTGGCTGCAGTGTAAGTGATATCGTGAATACAGTAGCAATCAACTGTGTTCTTGCCGCTTAGATAACATCTGATGGCGAATCCCTTCGCCACATCTATGGAAGCTCCTTCCACCACGAAAAAACGTTTTCTCTTCATTGACCTCTACCGTAGTGCGGTAATTTTTTTTATGTTAGAGGGTCATCTCCTGCGTGAATTACTCGAACCGCATCTTCAACGTACAACTGCATTCCAATTCCATGAGATATTTCATGGATTGAGTGCACCGGCGTTTTTATTTGGGGCAGGACTTACCTTTGTCATTTCAACGAGAACTCGGTGGGAGGACTATCATCATTGGGGATCACCGCTTGCAAGACGATTAAGGAGGATTTGTTTTCTCCTCCTTCTCGGTCTCTGGTTACACCTCCCGTATTTTTCATTTCGAAAGATAGTGATGGAAGGAACTACCGATGATTACTTACAATTATTTCAGAGCGATGTTCTTGCCTGTATCGGTCTGGGATTGCTGGCGCTCCACGGTCTTATATTCTTTTTTAAAAAAGAAAGTCGATTCTACAGTTTGGTACTCATAACGATTATCACGATGTGCTTTTTGACGCCGTTGGTTTGGGACATTGACTTCCTGCACTCTATGTCAATACCGATCGCACAGCTTATGAACAGCGCTCATGGATCGGTTTTTCCCATTTTCCCGTTCGTGGGATTTCTTTTTATGGGAGTTATCATTTCATGGGAATTTAGTGTGTTCGCGGAACAACAACGGGAGAGATTTTTCATCAAGCGTATGATGATATTAGGAGTAATCCTGATGGTAGCTGGTATCGCGTTTGATGCTCTTCCATTTCAAATCTATCCCACCTACAATTTTTGGTACACGAGTCCAAATTACTTTATCATTCGTGTTGGCGCGTTGATGCTTTTCACAGGGGCTTTCTGGCATCTGGGGAATGTAATAACAACGAAAAACGTTCTGCTAACGATTTTAGGCAAAGAATCTCTCTTCGTCTATGTTCTTCATTTGGTAGTTCTTTATGGATCGGTCATTAATCCAAAAATGAATATTCGATCGTTAGTCGGGGCGAGCGTCGGGTTTTTACCATCAAGCGGAATTTTTATCTTGTTCACACTTAGCATGGTAATTACCGCACTTCTGTGGAATTACTTGAAAGAAAAACATTTTTATATATACCGATTT
>DASRUF010000249.1:0-2232 GCA_035655575.1 Bacteroidota bacterium
GAAAATACTCTCGTTGCATTCAAAAGAGCAATTGATCTCGGTGCAACCATGCTTGAACTCGATGTTCATCAGACAAACGACAGCCACCTTGTCGTCATCCATGATGAAACCGTTGACCGCACGACGAATGGTGACGGAAAAATTAAAGACCTTTCACTCGCTCAAATAAAATTACTCGATGCGGGTAGTTGGTTCTCACCAGAGTACGCAGGTGAAAAAATTCCCACTCTCGGGGAAGTCTTTGACATAACCCCCGATTCGATCTCACTGCTCATCGAATTGAAGGAGGGCTCTATCGAATACCCGGGTATTGAAGAAAGAGTTGCTCGGTTGATTCGTGAGAGAGACGCTCAACACCGCGTTATTTTAAAATCTTTTGATGATGATATCCTCAAGCGATTACGAAAACTCGCACCGGACGTCCGACGGTTGAAAGTATTCGTTACGCAGATATCGTTTCTTGGAATTATCATTGAACGAGGATTAAATTTTGGAACTGTGCTGAATGACAGCGTTCAATACGTCCAGCACTATTGGTTCGGATTAACACAAAGCTTTATCGATGAAGCCCACCGAAAAGGATACAAAGTTTTTGCATGGGATGTTAATGATCGAGACCGTATGAAGGATTTGGTTGAAATAGGTATCGATGGCATTGAGACTGACCATCCAGACTGGGTAAAAGAGTTGCTTCATTGAATCATCTTTGCCATTTCTTTTTGCTTTTGATATATTGTTTCGAGTACTCAGTAATCAGTAGACAGTACTTCAGAAATTACTGGGCTACTGGGTACTGAATACTGACATACTGATCTACCCCATGAAAAAATACACCATCAAAAGACCCACTGGCGAGCTACATCTTATCCACCCCCAGCAATTTCAGATCGATTACAAGAACGAACTGAACATCGCTCAGTATGATGCTGTCACATCGGTGAATGGTCCCCATCTCATTATCGCAGGAGCTGGAACAGGAAAAACCCGCACGATTGTGTATCGTGTTGCGTATCTCGTTGAACTTGGTGTAAAACCGGAACATATTCTCCTGTTAACCTTCACTCGAAAAGCAGCACAGGAAATGCTTCGTCGTGCAGCGATTCTTTTAGACCATCGATGCGAGAAGGTTGCAGGTGGAACCTTCCATTCATTTGCGAATACAGTCCTCAGGAAATATGCAAAGCTCATTGGCTATGAGAATAATTTCACTATCCTTGATCAAAGAGACGCGGAAGATGTGATCAGTCTAATTCGAACAAGATTAAAACTCGATACTCGGGAAAAAAGGTTTCCACGAAAAGAAACTCTGTATAATCTATACAGTCGCTCCATCAACACTGTGACACCTTTAACAAACATCCTGACGATTGATTATCCACATTATCTTGAACTCGAAAGCGACATTCTCAGCGTCCACTTGCAATACGTTCAATACAAGAAAAGCCACAACGTCATGGACTACGACGATCTTCTTGTCAATCTCATTCGACTGATGCAGGAACATGAATCCGTCCGTTTGGAACTCTCATCACGCTATAAATACATTATGGTTGACGAATATCAGGACACCAATAAAGTACAAGCGGGAATTGTCAAACTTCTGGCATACAAGCATCAAAACATCCTGGTTGTGGGCGACGACTCACAATCGATTTATGCGTTTCGTGGTGCAACGATTCGGAACATCCTTGATTTTCCAGAACAATTTCCTGACTGCAAGATCGTTAAATTAGAAGAAAACTACCGAAGCACTCAGGGAATATTGAATGTTGCGAATGAGATTTTACGGAGGGCGGTCGATTAAAATTACAAGATACTTGTCTTCTTCACAGGTCCGATCTCGATTAAGCATAAACAACGCTTTGAAGCTTTTTATGAGCTATTGGATTCTTGGATTTCTTTGTGCGGGATGCGCTCCACCAAAGACTGTAGTTAAAGAAGAACCCTCACCGCCAATCAAGAAAATCATCGAGCCTGATATTATCATACAGGTCGGCAGTCTCGATTTATCAAAACATGGGAAACGAATCGAGGGGGAGGATATCGAAAAAATGGCAACGACGCTGATCCGAGAAAAAATTGATATCTTCGCAGTTCAAGGAATCTTACGTTATCCCGACTTACAGACACGGATTGATTTTGTAAACGAACTTTCAAGACAAGCCGATCTTCGTCAGGTTTTCGGCGAGACTCACACAATATCCGGGCGTCAAAGTGGTCATGCTATTTTCA
>DASRUF010000250.1:0-5995 GCA_035655575.1 Bacteroidota bacterium
CGCCATGAGCTTGAACAACCTCCTTGCATATCCACAGTCCCAAACCCGCTCCTCTGATCCCCCTTGCTTCAGAGGTATCAATCCGTGAAAATTTCTGAAATAGCTTTTCAATTTTTTCCGACGGAATACCAATTCCCTCGTCAGCAACCGAAACAAGAATATGATCAGGCGGTGAGTCCTCCGCAATGATTGATACTTTACCACCTTCTGGTGAATACTTTACAGCATTGCTAACAAGATTTTGTACGAGTTGGCGAAGCTTTGCTTGATCACCTTTGATAAATAATATCTTGGGATCAACCTTGAAATCAAGCTGATGTCTCGATGAAAATCGAATTGAGCTGAGTGCATCCTGAATCAGTCTTTGAACATTGACAATTTTGAAATAATAGGAGAGCTTTCCAGATTCTATCTTTGTGATCGAGAGCGTATCTTCTGCTAATTGGTTCAGCCGATTTGCTTGATTAACAATGAGTAATAAATAATCCTTTACTCGCTGAACTCCCTGGATTGCGGGATTTTTAAGGAGAGATTTTGACGCCAAAATGATGCTCGAAAGCGGTGAGCGGAAATCATGTGATACGATTCCCAAGAATTCTGATTTCTCATTATCAAGTTCAGTGAGCTTCATATTGGCTTGCTGAGTTTCTTCGTACAACTTGGCATTCTTAATTCCACTCCCCAGTTGATCCGCAAGAGTTTCCAACACCACTGCATCGGTTTCGTCAAAAGCGTGAATCTTGGTGTCCTCTACGTTCAGGACGCCGACTACTTGCCTTTCTATTTTGATCGGTAAAGCTATCTCTGATTTTGTGTTGTGGTACTCATATGCTTTATAACGAGGATCGAGTGAGACATCGTTGCAGATAACTTTCTTGCCCTCTTGTACAACCCAACCGATAATACCTTCACCAGATCTTTGACGATACCCTTTAGGAAGAAAATCAGTAAAACTGCCAGAATGAGCTTCAAGAATTAACTCACTCTTGTCATCCGATAAGAGAAAAACGGTCACATCGAAATAGTTGAATGTTTTTTGAATTGCTGTGGCTGCGACATCTAATAACTGACCGAGCTGAAGAAGTGAGGTTAATCTGCTCGATACCTCGCTGATCAATTCAATCTGAGTAAGGCGCTTCTGCGCATCCTCAAAAATTGAAGTGTTTTTAATAGCGGTCGCGACATAAAGTCCGAAACATTGAGCGATGGTTGAATCTTCCTCTTTGTAGCACTTAGGAGTAATGGAGCCAAATGCAATTGAACCAATAACGTCGTTTCCCTTCTGCAGGGGAACAACAAGCATCGATTTGATCCCCATATCTTCTAATCTCCCTTCGAACATGGGGCTGGATGTTGGATGAGATTTAATTTCATCCATAAATGAAGTATTATTTCTGATCACCCACCCTAATGTTCCTTCATCGACAGAAAAATGTTTACTTCCAAGCTCGGTCGCATCGGCAATTGGAGAAAGGGTATGAATTACATAATGCGTCAATGATCGATTTAATAAACCTATTAGACACACTTCAAACGTCACCAGCCACTTAGCCTCACGCCGGATGATATCAAGGATTTCATCAATTGAGCCAGCACTATCGATTTGGAGTGCAATCTGATGAAGAGTCTCAATTCGGTGCATAACGGAAGAATTATCACGCAGGAGGATTTTTTTCTCGATGCCCTTTGTCATTGTTTTTTTATGTGGGGACTTTTTCCCCAGAGATTTTTTTTTCGAAGGCATTTCGTTACACTTTGAGATATTTACTTTTTCACAACTTCACCGATGATCATCGCGTGCTCACCATTTTTGCGGCAAACCCGAATCAGCTTATCTGCGCCATTTTTTGATACAACAAAGACAATGCCCACTCCCAAATTGAAGGTTTTTCGCATATCGGTCTCCGGCACATTTCCAAATTTTTGAATCAAGTTAAACACAGGTGGACGTTCCCAACTATGCCAATCGATTCTCGCTGATAGACCTTTCCGAACAACACGCATTGTATTTCCCAAAATCCCACCACCGGTAATATGCGACATGGCATGTAATTCAGTGTATTTTATAAGTGTTTGAATAATTTTTAAGTACGATCGATGGATTGACAACAATGCTTCTCCTACTCTCATTTCCAACTCATCAACGTAGTCGTCAACTTCGAATCGCTCGAATAATATCGTTCGAGCCAGCGAATATCCATTTGTATGCAAGCCACTTGAAGGCAATCCAATTAACACGTCGCCCGGCTGGACTCTTTTTCCATCAAATATCTTATTTCTTTCAGCTACTCCAACTATCATTCCCGCAAGATCATACTCACCTTCACGATAAAACCCCGGCATCTCGGCTGTTTCACCACCGATAAGGGAACATTGATTTTCCCGACAAGATTTAACCATTCCACTTATAACACTCTCCGCTACAGCGAGATTCAATTTACTAGTGGCGAAATAGTCCAGAAAAAAAAGTGGCTTCGCACCGCATACTGCTATATCGTTTACACAATGATTCACCAAATCTTGCCCAATGGTGTCGTGCTTCTCCAAAAGAAATGCTACTTTTAGCTTTGTCCCAACACCATCGACACTTGATATCAAAACAGGGTTCTTTATCCGCCGGAAATTTGCATCATAGATTGCACCAAATAAACCAATATCATTTAACACAGAAGGTGAGAACGTCGATCGTACTTTTTTCTTAATTCGATCAACGAAGCCATCGCCAGCGGCAATGTTCACCCCAGCTTTATAATATGTTGTGGCCACTCTGTCCTTAATAGTTTTTTTAAACGTGATAAATATAAAGATAATTTTCTTTAAATAACAGCCAGCAAATTATTCTCAATTATTCACCCGTTTGCGAAAATTAATGAATGTAGCTATATTTGAATCGACTTTTTTATGATTACCGTACAAAACAATTCCTTATCACAATCGTACCGCGTGGGAAAAATTCTCTGTCTTGGAAGAAACTATGCAGAGCATGCGAAAGAGATGAACGCAGAGATACCGGATCATCCTGTTATATTTTTAAAGCCGTCAACAGCGATAATACATTCCGGTGACGATATCATTTTACCGAAAATTTCCCGACAGCTTCATCACGAAGTAGAACTTGTGGTTGCAATTGGAAAACGAGGAAAAAACATTATTGCAAGCGAAGCAGACAGCTACATTCTCGGTTACGGTGTAGGACTCGATATGACCTTACGCGATGTCCAATTCGAAGCGAAGAAGAAGGGCTTACCATGGAGCGTTGCTAAGGGTTTTGATACCTCAGCACCAGTTTCAGAAATCATCCCAGTTTCCAAGATAACGAATCCATCTGAGCTGATCATACGATGTTCGGTGAATGGTAGCAAACGACAGGAAACTTCTGTGAGTAAGATGATTTTTTCCATTGATAAGATCATCGAATATACATCGTCAATTTTCACTCTCGAGCCCGGCGATCTGATATTTACTGGCACTCCTGAGGGGGTCGGGGAAATTAAGCCCGGTGATCTCATCGAAGCAGAACTTATAGGCTACGCGAAAATCTCACACCACATCAAAGGTGAGAGATAGTTGATGTCCATATTCAGAAACCTTGTTCCTATACTTTTTTTCAGCTCTGTGATTTTCACTGCTACCTCGTTCCTCCCATTCGCTGAAGAAATTCCCCGGACACTAAATCGTCAGAGCGCCACTAATGCAAAGGACGACGACCTAATGATTTTCAGATCCTCGGATAAGAACCACTCTGACTTTATTTGGCCCACCGATGCAAGCACGAGGATTACATCATCTTTCGCTGAATATCGCTCGACTCATTTCCACGGCGGTATTGATATCAGCACAAACGGCCAACCCGGATTCAAGGTCTTCGCTGTCCAGGATGGATTCGTAAGCCACATCCGCATAACTCCAAATGGATATGGAAAAATGCTCTTCGTTAAACATCATAATGGTTACGTTAGCAGCTACGCTCATCTCCAGAAATTTAACGACACGATCACTCATATAGCTCGAAAGGAACAATATCGGCGGGGTACATATGCGATTGATGTAGCTCTGGATTCATCGACACTTCCAGTCAAGCAGGGTGATATCATCGCTTATAGCGGAGATACCGGATTTGGTCCCCCCCATCTTCACTTCGAGATGCGAGATGAGCAGTTGAACCCGATTAACCCCATGCTCTTCGAAACTTTTAGGGTGGATGATCAAATACTACCAAGAATTCGCCGTCTCATGATATCACCATTAGAACCCAATTCATCCATCGATGGCCAACCTCAATCTCGATACTTAAGTAGATTTCCTCGTTCCAAGGGGATGTTTCGCATTCCCCAAGTCATTCAGATCCATGGTTCCATCGGTCTCGGTATTGAGGTTCAAGACCGGACAGATGATTCATGGAGCAAATCAGGCATTTACTCGCTTGAACTATACCTCGATGATAGCCTTACCTTTTCATCACAACTAGATCGTATCCCTGCAGAAGACACAAAACAGATCCATCTTCACTATAGTCTCTCGACGATATTACAAGGATACGGTAAATTTCAAAAACTTTATATTGAGCAAGGAAACACCTTACCGTTATATAATGGAAGATCGGCAGGAAGCGGCATAATTAATACATTCCATCTGCGAGAAGGAGAACACCAATTTAAAATTCTTTGTAAAGATATCAGCGGTAACAGCACAGAATTACACGGAACATTTCTCGTCAACCACACACCCACTCTAAGAATTACCCAAGTTAACGAAAATGAAATTTGTGTGATTGGAGAAGAGCTTTCATCCATTGAGAAATACTATGTGTTTGGTAAAAAAAATTCAGAAACGGCTTGGACGCAACATACGCTATCAAGGGGAAGGTTTGAGACCAAATTTGAAGGCGTGACCTTACCTGTTAAGACGACAAAGTATGATATTGTGAAAATCATCGCTGAAACAAAGTGGGGATCAAAATCGCCTGCAAAATATCAGATTCTGAAGAAACCGAAAAGCAACAACCGAGAGATGTTCACTAAAACGGATATATTGAATGGTCACATCCAATTGACTGCAACCACAGTTGGTGTTTTTACAACAACCCCAATTGCGACAATCAGGGAAGGTAACACTACCCGATCAATTGAATTGGATGCCCAAGATCTGTCAAAATATGTTGGTATATTTGTTCCGTCAGATAATTATTTTGGAGAGAGTATAATTCGAATCGATGCCGAGGTGGATGGAAATCCCGCCCGAGCAGAAGAGAAAATTGATCTATATTCTATCCCAACCAACAGGTCTGGTTCCTTCAAATCCCATGATGGCCAACTTACATTTTTCTTCGACTCCAGTGCAGTTTTTGAACCCCTCCACATGCAAATCCATCAAGATACATTTCATCGCAATATGGTTTATTCCCTCGAACCTCAAGATATCCTGTTGAACCGAGGAATAACGGTTGCTGTTTCTGAAAATACCAATGCTGAAGGCAATCATGTCGGTTTGTATTTCCGGTCGAATGGTGGGTGGATATTTCAATCTTCTCGACAGAACCCGATAACTAAAATGTTTTCAACAACACTTACCAGAACACTTGGTGATCTTGCACTTCTGCAAGACGATGTGGGTCCAACAATTGGTAGATTAAAGGTATATCCCCGGAAGGGATTTGTTTACATCGCCTTTCGCTATCACGATAATCTTTCTGGGGTTGATACTGATGAAATAAAGCTCTATCTTGACCACAATCTTGTGATTCCAGAAATCGATGGTGAACATCGTCGCGTTTGGTATATGGCTGAACGACCGTTGGAGCGAGGTAATCACAAACTCCATATTACTCTAAAAGACCAGATGAAAAACGAAACCGAAATCACAAGGAATTTTACTGTACGATAATTTGGGGGATTACTTAAAAAAGAACAACTGCACAGTCCTCGAAACATAAACGAAAACCCTCATCCCCTCTGTGTCTCCCCTTCTCCGCTCGCGGAGAAGGGGCGATTTAGTG
>DASRUF010000251.1:0-2893 GCA_035655575.1 Bacteroidota bacterium
TTCTAAAAGATTACGGTGCCAATGGATCTCTGAAAACTTTATCATTGAGAGGCACTGCTTCAGAACATCAGCTCGTGTTAGTAAACGGTAACAGGTACAGTAATTTTCAAAATGGTCTTATAGACTTTAGTTTAATTCCCATCAGTAATGTCGAAAGAATTGAACTCGTCTATGGCGGTAATTCGGCGCTCTATGGTTCTGATGCGCTTGGTGGTGTGATCAATATCTTAACACGTCAGCCAGTTTCTGATCGCAGAGTACGATCAGAGGTATCGAAAGGTTCTTTTGGATTTGAAAGAATATTATTGGAAGGTCAGGGTAAATTCCGCGATGTCGGACTGCTTTTCGGGTATTTGGGTGAACATGGTCGGGATGATTATCCATATATTGTAAAGCAAATGAATAATTTCGATACAACACTTCATCGGACGAATGCTGATTTTTTTCGGAAGCAAGCATATTTTAATGGTGTCTTTCAGCCAGATTATCATTCTTCTTTGACAATTTCATCGCAATATCTCACTGATGAACGTGGTGCACCTGGATCGTTTATGACTCTTAATGATCTGAGTTATGCTCGACAGTCTGATGACGATATAAATTTACTCATAAATTATTTCGACACACATATCAATGGAATTGAATTTTCGGTCGGGAGTGGTCTTCATTCAGCACTTCAGAGGTATGTCGACCCAAACCCATCCTTTCCGTTCAACTCGTTCTATAAAAACAATGTTATGAATTTTGATCCGCAGGTACGATTGACTTTGGGGAAAGTCCAGAAGATCATTGTGGGTGGAGAATTTTCTGAAGGCACGCTACACAGTAATGATTTCGATAATCGAATAACGAGAGTACAGAAAGCTCTCTACCTTTCTTCTGAATCTCAGCTGGAATTTGATCGAAAGATTTTTGATAGATTTACGCTTTATCAAACTGTACGATACGACAACGTTTCGGATGTCGGCGTTCACGTAACACCAAAGTTTGGAATAAATGTACGAATCTATCGTGAGAATGATGTACGATTACGTATGTCATTCAGTAAAAACTTTCGATCGCCAACATTTAATGATCTCTATTATCGCGGTTTCAGCAATCAACAGCTCAAACCAGAGCGCTCGACGAGTTTTGATGTTGGTCTTATGACGAAATTCAATTATTTGGGTGAACACAATTTTGATATTACCTATTTTACAATTAGCACAACCGAACGCATTGTATTTGATTTGACGACTTTTCAACCGCAAAACATCGAACGCGTTCAATCGAATGGTCTAGAGATAAAATATCATAGTCAATTATGGAATGAACGATTACTATTGACCGCACAATACACGTATACAGAAGCGTTAAAAACTAACAGAGATTCCGATGACGATCCGACTTATCGGAAACAATTAATTTACACACCCAACCATCTCTTTAATTTCATGACCTCGCTTAACGTCTCTCAATGGTGGTTGAATCTTCAGTATAATATTATCGGGAGTCGATTTACCGATCGAGAGAACACGAAATCGCTTGCGCAATACCGCATTGTCAATGTTAATCTCATCCATCGGGAATCTATGAGTTCTTTACGATTTACTTCTAAGTTGGAGGTAAACAATCTTATCGATTACAATTATGAGGTATTCCAATATTACCCAATGCCGAAGCGGAATTATCGGTTTACAATCGGAGTTGAATTTTAACATATTCAGAAAATCTAAAATTCAGCGAGTTGCATGAGTAAAAATACTTTTGTATAATCCAAAAGTTCGTTCCATGATATGTTCATTAAAAGGTCATATATACAAATTGCAAGAAAGGTGAAACAATGATCCGGTACTTATTCACGTTCTCATTAATTTTAATAGCAGCATTATCCCGATTACTCCCTCATTTGCCAAACTTTACACCAATCACCGCATTAGCCCTTTTTGGCGGTGTCTATCTCGATAAGAAACATACATTCATCGTTCCATTGGCTGCGATGCTTATTAGCGATTACTTCATTGGGTTTTATTCCGGTATGGCATGGGTGTATTGTAGTTTTGTTGCGATTGGTTTTCTGGGTTTGTGGCTTCGCAATCATCGAGGGGTTGGAAAGACAATTGGAGCGACACTCACGGGATCAATCTTGTTCTTCGCAGTGACAAACTTCGGTGTATGGGTTTCATCACAAGTTACTTACTCACATACGCTATCAGGTTTGATTGAATGCTATGTTGTTGCAATTCCATTTTTCAGGAATACACTCTTCGGTGATGTCGTTTATGTTGGTGCACTGTTTGGCGCATACGAACTTGCGAAGAAATTTATACCATCATTGATTTCGAAGCCATTCTCAGCTTCGACCTGAGCATCTATTAAGAAGCCGTCCCGAATTTTCGAGACGGCTTTTTTGTTAAGAAAAAACTTCAAAAATTCATTTCAAGGTATGCTTGCAAAACTCGTTTTAGAAAATGGGAGCGTATTCACGGGAGAGTCTTTCGGCTCCGTTGATGTTGGCGAGGTAACAGGTGAGATTGTATTCAACACCAGTATCACAGGTTATCAAGAAGTTCTCACCGATCCTTCTTACTGCGGTCAAATTGTTACGATGACCTACCCGATGATTGGAAACTACGGGGTAAATCTCGATGATATGGAAGGTTCTAAACCCCATGTTTCCGGATTTGTTGTAAAAGAATATTCTGAGTTCTTCAGCAATTTTAGGGGAAATGAAAGTCTCGGTTCATGGTTGAAAAAAAATAATATTATTGCAATTCAGGGTGTCGACACTAGAATGCTGACGAAAATTATCCGCACTGCAGGCGCTATGCGTGCAATTATATCCACGAAGGATCTTGATGAAAAGAGTTTATTGGGGAAAGTCCAAAGATCACCTCGTATGGCAGGGTTAGAT
>DASRUF010000252.1:0-4416 GCA_035655575.1 Bacteroidota bacterium
TCCGAGTTCACAGCGTTCACTGCAGCCGTAACAGTTGGATACGTGGCAGATGGGATTGAATATGTCCCCGCTGCAATAGGTGGACCAACAACCTTATTGCGTGTCACAGTCACCTTTGAAGATTTTAGTATCTCATCACGTGACTTATTTGATAAGGGGCTCAACTTACCGATGGTTCGGAGCTCTGGGTCCCTCATAACCTTAGGTAACTGTGCTTTGTTCTTGAGAAGCGGTGCTGCTACCCGACCTTGCCCTCCGTCATCCAAGGCGTAAGCATTGACAGCAAAAAACATTGAAAGAATAATAGTTAATAGACGGGTATATCGATATTCCATACTTCCTCCTAAGAGTTTAGTGTGTGATGAAAATGGGAAATACGTCAAGGTTGTTATTAGTTTCCAGGTGTGACAACTCCCATTAACGTGGTTTGTTTTAAAAGCGAGTAAAATTTGTAAAATGACCTACCGGGGAATTCCTGATTCATTATCTCATTAATTGTGAAAACACTTGTTGAACTAAGATACATTCTTTAAAGGTAAAACGCAAGAAAGATATTGTAACTTGATAAATTATGACCACTAACAAAACTGCTCATTGGTTCAATATATTTAATGTCAAAGATAAAATTTCTTTTACAAAAAAGCAAGCAAATTTTACGAATTGTTGAATTTCAAACAGAATTTCTGTAAGTTATTTCAGAATATCCACTTTTTATTAAAAAAACCGTGTTTTCGGTATCCGAAAAGAGAGTTCTACTCCAGCTCGCCCGATCGGCATTAGAGTCAGCGGTTAATAAAGTCCCGATAAAAAAACAAATGAATCCCTCTCCGAATCTCCTTAAACCTTCGGGTGCGTTTGTTACTATACGCAAAGGTAACACCCTGAGAGGATGTATTGGATATCTAGAACCCATAAAATCTCTCATTGACACAATTCAAGAAGTCACGATGAAGGCAGCATTAGAGGATTTCCGTTTCTTACCAGTTACATCAGAAGAACTCGATGAGATTGAAATTGAAGTATCCGTCATTTCACCCATGACACTAATTTCAGATTGTAATGATATTAGCATTGGTGAACACGGTCTTATGGTCGAACACGGAAATTATCGAGGACTTCTCCTTCCTCAGGTTGCCATCGAATTTGGATGGGACAAAGACACATTCTTATCTCACACCTTACGAAAAGCTGGTATACCGGAAAATTTATGGAATAGTCCTAAATTAAAAATATTCACTTTTACCGCGGAGATATTTAGCGAACAACATTCAACCCATTCAATGTAGCATTTCCATGTCAGTAATACGACCTCCATCCGTCGCAAATATATTTTATCCCGGCGATCCTCAGATTCTTGCTCAAGAGATCGATAATCTTTTTATGAAGACTAAACCCGAATCGATTGATGGCTCTATTGTAGCATTAATATTACCACACGCAGGATACCAATACTCGGGTCATATTGCTGCAACAGGATATTCGCTGCTCAAGAAAAGTACATTTGATACTGTGGTGATTGTGTCACCAAGTCATCGTGAATATTTCTCAGGCATTTCTATATTTAAGGGCACCGCCTATCGAACACCGCTTGGCGAATTACTTGTTGATGAATATCGTCGGAGGGAATTGTTATCGAATGACCCAATCATAGAAGAATCTCAACGTGGCCACGGACCAGAACATGCTATAGAAGTCCAGCTCCCTTTTATTCAAAAAGTATTTAAAGAAATAAAGATCCTCCCAATTGTGATGGGCGATCAGCGACGTGAATTGTGTTTTCACCTCGGTCAACGACTCGGTGAGGTTTTGCAAGGGACTAACACTCTCCTCATCGCCAGCACCGATTTATCACACTACTATCCTTATAAAGAAGCAGAGGCATTAGATAAAATTGTTATCGACGATATAGAAAGATTCGATTATGAGCAACTCATGAGCCATTTAGAAACCCAACATGCAGAAGCTTGCGGTGGCGGCCCGACTGTATCAATCCTCATTGCAGCAAACAAGCTTGGAGCAAATCGGGTAAAGATCCTCTCTCACTGTAACTCTGGCGACGTCACCGGGGATCGCAGCGCAGTCGTCGGTTATCTCTCCGCTGTTGTTTACCGAGCCAACTAAACAACAATGGCATCTATCCACTATCCCAGAATTTCTATCATCGGGGCAGGTACTGTCGGTTCTACGCTTGCCACAACACTCTACAAAATTGGCTACCCAATAGTCTCCATAATTAACCGAACAGGACAACCAGCCATTGATCTTGCTAAAAATGTAAAATGTAAAAAAGTCTCAACGAATATCGAAGATGTTGATGACAAATCCGAAATCATTCTTATAACAGTGTCAGATGGTGTTATTAAAGATATTTCTAAACGACTGGCTTCTTTAAAGAAATTGTCATTTCGCAAATTATTCGTTGCCCACACTTCGGGCGTTCATTCATGCGAGGTACTAGAATCAGTTAAAAAAAAAGGTGCACTGATTGCTGCTATTCACCCAATACAATCATTCCCACGTCTTGATCAACATCTCTTCACAAAATCAAAACTCAACGGAATTTATTTTGGTCTCGATGGTGATGCCGAAGCTTTGCGGAAGGCTGAGAATCTTGTTCGAAATCTTGGGGGTATGCCGATTGTGATTCCCCAAGGAATGAAGCCTCTCTACCATGTTCTCTGCGTGTTTGCTTCTGGATACTTTATGGTTTTTTTAAACGCAATCAGCGAGCTCTTCAAAATATCAAATCTATCAAAATCTTGGCCCGAAGTTTTTGGACCCCTTATGACCACAACAATGGAAAACACTGTCAAGCATTCAGCCACAAAAGCATTAACGGGTCCGATCGTACGAGGCGATATATCAACAGTCGATCTTCACTTGCAGACACTTGTACAGCATGCGCCACAACTTATTCCACTCTATACTATCGGTGGAATCGAAATGGCACGCATAGCAAAACAAGCTAAAAAAATCAGCCAACAAGATTTTAATCAGATCATTACTCACTTTAGAAAATTTGTCAAATCAACCTCATTCAAAAAAACTCAAGGAATAAACATTGAAAGCACTGATCGCAAGTGGCGGCCGAGGCACACGGCTTCGCCCACTCACGCACACTCAAAATAAACATCTTCTTCCTATTGCCAATAAACCTATTTTGCACTATGCTATTGAGGCTGCTGTTAACGCCGGAATTCGGGAAATCGGTATTGTATGTAATGCTGATAGCAACGAAGTTCAGAATTCAATTGGTAATGGTAATCAATGGAATGTCAAAATTACTTACATTCCACAAGATGCCCCACTCGGTCTGGCACATGTGGTGAGAATCTCTCAATCGTTTATCGGTAATGACGACTTTGTTTTCTATCTCGGCGATAATATGGTTGTAGGCGGTATAAAACGTTTCATCAATGAATTTGAAAAAAGTAATTGTAACTGCTTTCTTACCCTCGCAGCCGTTAAAGACCCGGAGCGGTTCGGAGTACCTGACATTCATAATGGTAAAATCATCGGTGTGGAAGAAAAACCCAAGAAACCGAAAAGTCAATATGCGGTTGCCGGTATCTATATCTATGACAATCACATCTTCGAAGCAGTGAATAACATTAAACCGAGCCACCGAGGCGAGTTAGAGATTTCTGACGCTCATCAATACTTAATAGACAAGGGTTATAACATTGGCTACAGTGAAATTACCGGCTGGTGGAAAGATACGGGAAAACCGTCCGATCTCTTGGAAGCGAACAGGTTGGTACTCGATAATATCGAACCAAAGATCGAGGGTGCCCTGGATGCAGCATCAACTGCTTCAGGAAAAGTTGTGCTTAATGTTGGTTCGAAAGTCATCAATAGTCTAATACGAGGTCCAGCAATCATCGGAAAAAATTCCGTTATTGAAAATAGTTATATTGGACCATTCACATCAATTGGTGATAATACAGTCATCAAGAATTCTGAGGTAGAGTACAGTATCGTACTTAAAGATTGTAAAATTCTTGACGTTAAAATCCGTATCGAAGGAAGTATTCTTGGCAACGACGTCGAGATCGTTGAAGCAACAGGTAAACCACACGTTCACCGATTCATGATCGGAGATCAGAGCAGGGTGGAAGTAGTGTGATAAGAACTGATCCCACATCCAAAATCTTAAATCTAGACATATGAATTATTCGGCAATACTACTCACAATCAAAGATCGCATTGCTTGGGTCACTATCAACCGGCCAGATAAGCTCAACGCTTTGAATGCTCAATGTAAAGCCGAGTTGAAAGATTTATTCACCAACCTCCGAACTAATTCAGAAGTTGATGTCATTATCCTTACAGGGGCTGGTGAGAAAGCATTTGTCGCTGGAACGGATATCGGTGAACTTATTCAACTTAATGCCGAAAGCGGTAAAGATTTCTCTC
>DASRUF010000253.1:0-6158 GCA_035655575.1 Bacteroidota bacterium
ATTATAAGAAAGAGCGGACAAATTTGCTCTTACAACATCTTCGACATAAACATAATCACGAGTTTGCTTTCCATTCCCATTGATGACAGGCTGATCACCGGAGAGCATCTTACTCGTGAATATAGCAACAACTCCTGCTTCCCCATGGGGATTTTGTCGAGGACCGTAAACATTTGCATATCGGAGACATATATAATTTAAACCATACACAACGTGATAATAATTGAGATACTTCTCGATTGATAATTTCGAAACGCCATAGGGTGAACAGGGTCGTACGGGATGAGTCTCATCAGCAGGGAAATAATCTTGTTCACCATAAATGGCACCCCCTGTAGAGGCGAAAATAAACTTTCGAACACCAGACGATCGACAATTTTCGAGAAGATTGAGCGTACCCACGATATTTACGGAGGCATCAAAGAGAGGGTCATCGACAGATTTGCGTACGTCCATCTGAGCGGCATGATGAATAAGGACATCAAATTTTTCCTTTTGAAATACTTCTCGAACTTTCTCATCACGAATATCCATCTTTAGAAATTTTGCATTGGAATTGAGATATTCTCTTTTACCCATAGAGAGATCATCGATGATGAAAACCGAGTGTCCTGAAGAGATACATGCATCTGCGACATGTGAGCCAATGAAGCCCGCTCCTCCCGTTACGAGAATATTCATTTCACTTCGACTTTCTGAAGTTGTTTCAATCGCTCAACTCCTTTTTTCCCAATATCACTCCGATAATAAGCGCCATCGAATGTAATTTTCTCGACCGCCCGATACGCTTTATCAATTGTTCCTTCCAAATCATCTCTTGGACCGATTGCCGTGACACCGAAAACTCTTCCTCCAGAAGTAACAAGAATATTCTTCTCACGTTTTGTTCCAGCATGAAATACAATGACATCATTTTCGGGAACGACTGCATCTAATCCAACTATAGGTTTGTTCTTTTCATACCTGTCAGGATACCCACCCGATGCAATAACCACACAAACAGCCGATCTCCTCTTGGATTTAATTTTTACTTTGCCGAGTTTTCCTGAAATAGCTTGCATCATTAATTCGACAATATCGTTCTCGAACAATGGAAGGACAACTTGTGTCTCGGGGTCGCCAAAACGACAATTGTATTCCACAACTTTCGGACCTGTTTCAGTGATCATTAGACCTACATACAAGCATCCTTTATATGTTCGTCCTTCTTTTGCAAGCCCAAGCAGTGTAGGTCGAATAATTGTTCGCTTGATTTTTTCAAGCATCGTTTCCGAAACTACTGGTGTCGGGGCATAAGCACCCATACCGCCAGTATTTTTCCCCTGATCGCTATCAAATATTCGTTTATGATCCTGTGAAGGGACTAAGGTTATAAAATCTTTTCCATCAGAAATAGCAAATACAGAAGCTTCTTCACCTATCAGAAATTCTTCGATGATAACTCTCGATCCTGCAGCCCCAAAGATTTTTTGATTCATCATCGCATCGAGAACTTCCAATGCCTGATCCTTCGTTTCACAAATCGTGACACCTTTTCCACCGGCGAGACCGTCTGCTTTGATGACGATGGGAACTGGAATATCATTAATGTACCGTTCAGCATCAAATCGTTCATCAGAAGAAAATGCACGAAATTCTGCGGTTGGGATATTATACTTTTTCATGAACGCCTTTGCGAACACCTTGCTCCCTTCGATCTCTGAAGCCTTTTTGGTAGGACCAAAAATCTTAACTTCATTTGCTTCGAAGAGGTCAACAATTCCAGATGTGAGGGGAAGTTCAGGTCCTACAACAGTTAAATCGATTTGTTGTTCTCGAACAAAACGAAGTAAGTTATCGATGTCATCCACGTCAATTGGAACAAGCTCCGCTAATTCAGCAATTCCAGCATTACCGGGCGCACAATAAATCTGCGAAACCAGTTGACTCTGGCGAATTTTCCAAACCAACGCATGTTCTCGCCCCCCCGAACCAATGACAAGGATTTTCATTCTATGAGAAAACCAAAAATCTTTGAAAGTTCATTTGTTAAAAAAACACGATCATATTTATTAACGACTTCCTCATTCGGTCCGATGAGCTGGTTCCTTTTAAACTGTTGGTGAAATTGAAAAATTGCTGAAGCGATTCCATCCACGTCATGAGGAGAGACAGTTACTCCTGCTTCTGCTTCCTGAACTGTCTGCTTAACAAAGCCATCTGGTACACAAGCCAAGATGGGTTTTCGAGCACCGAGATATTCATACAGCTTCCCCGGTGATTGTTTATCATTATTCAACATGAACCAGAGAACATCAGATGCCATCAGGTATTGAACACAATGCGCATGGTCGAGATACCCTGTCAAGATCACATTCCCATCTAACTCCATTTTTTTAATCATGGTTCGATGCTCATTGTGAAAATTACCAATGAAACATACCTCAATCTCTTGTTTCAATGTCGGTTGTTGTATAAAAAGTTTTTTCAACGCTTGAAAAAAGTAAGCTGGGGTTCTGTCACCATAAAACACACCAGCATGAGTAATTCTCAGTTTGTCGGTCTTAGGGAGTAGAACTGATCCATTCAATACGAAATCTTGTGGATCATATCCCTGAGGAATGATGCTGATGTCATGATAATTTAAAAACTTGTATCGTTTGAGAATCAATTCTTTGACACGACGATTTGTAGTAATAATTTTCGATGCTGTCCGTAGAACTTTCTTTTCGAGAACGTAATTCCTCCACTTATGCAATGGTGTTGGATAGTATTTAAAGGGATATTCGTGCCATGAATCTCGATAATCGATAACCAATGGTTTTTTAAATCTTTTCTGAAGTTCGACGCCTATGAGAAAATCGGTAAACGGCGGCGCAGTAGAAAAAATAACGTCAAAATTTTTTTTCTCGAACAGCTTGACCGCTCCAGCGATGGCTTTACGCTTCCATCCAATCTTGTTATCAGGAATAAACATCGTGTCGCTCAAGAATGTCAATATTTTTCGCCACCGTTCAGAAGGCATCTTGACGACACCTTTCTTTCGAAAAAGTCGGTTCGGGTCGAGTGAGCCAACTCGCTCGATTTCAATATGATGAGAGTGTAATTCGTCAAGAAGGGTATAATCTTGCGCAAAATAACCGGTCGGTGTCACTGTGAGAACGGTGGGCAGCCAGCCAAATTGGGGAAGATATTTTACAAACTTCAATGTTCGCTGAACTCCGCTCAAGCCCATAGGCGGGAAATAGTAAGCAATGACGAGAACATTGTGCATTGGGGTTTTCAACGCGAGTATCCTCCAAATTGATTCATTGGCTACACAACAATGAGTTCTTTGGGTGATCGAGTAAGATTTTCACAACGACCATTGGTTATCACGATATCATCCTCAATCCTCACTCCACCTAGTTTTGGAATGTAGATGCCGGGTTCAATTGTAACAACATTACCCCTATTGAGTATCGCATTGCTACGATTTGAGATCCGAGGAGGTTCATGAATTTGTAATCCGAGGCCATGCCCGAGTGAATGTCGATAGAATTTTCCATACCCTTCTCCGTTAATGTAATCTCGAGCAACTGCATCGAGATCTTTCGCTTTCACTCCACTCTTTGCTGCCTTAAGAGCTTTCAGTTGAGCATTGAGTACAATAGTGTAAATTTTTTTTAATTCTGGTTTTACTTTCCCTATGACAATCGTACGCGTGAGGTCACTATGATACCCCTCATACACACAACCAAAATCAAGTGTTACAACATCACCATGTGCAACCGGTTTGCTTGTCGCTCGTCCATGCGGCAGAGCACTCCGCTCACCGCTGACGACTATCGGCTCAAATGCATCGCTTTCAGCCCCGCTCTTGCGCTGTCGGTATGAAATCTCAGCAGCAATGTCAAGTTCTCGGACACCAGGTCTCAACAGTAAGAGTATTTCCGCAAAAGTTTTGTCAGTAATGGATGCAGCCATCCTGATTTTGTTGACCTCATCAGGTTCTTTAATGCTTGCTAAATCATCAATACATCCCGATTTGGGAAGAAGCTTTACTTTTGGAAATATTTTTTTCAACTCCTTAAACTGACTATAGGTAACTGTGTTTCCGTCAAATCCTACCCGCAAGCCGTGGCGGAAAAGATTATTCTGTTTGATCACCTCAAAAAGAGAATCCTCTGCAATAAAGACTTTCCAGCCTGTGACCTCGACCTTTACTTGTTGAGCATAACGGCTATCGGTGATGAACTGCAGAGATCGTTTTGTAACAATCGCTAACCCGTTCGATCCTGAAAAACCGCTGAGGTATCGAAGATGTGGTTGAAATGTAACGAGAAAGGCATCGATTCCGAGAAGGTCAAATCTCTCACGAAGCTTTTTAATACGGTGAACCATTACAAATGATAGTTAGGGGCTTCTTTTGTTATTGCAACATTATGCGGGTGACTTTCGCGTAAACCTGCTTCCGACATTTTAAGGAATCGAGTCTTAGTTTTCATCTCATGTATGTTACGGCATCCGCAGTACCCCATAGCAGCGCGTAACCCTCCTACCATTTGCAAAACTGTATCAGCAACCGCACCCTTGAACGGCACTCTCCCTTCTATCCCCTCAGGTACAAGTTTGGGTAAGTTATCTTCAACATCCTGAAAATACCGATCACTACTTCCCTTTTTCATCGCTTCCAGGGAACCCATTCCACGATATATTTTATAACTCCGCCCTTCGTACAAAACTTTTTCGCCTGGACTTTCCTCTACACCTGCGAACAGCCCTCCTATCATCACTGAATCTGCACCTGCGGCAATCGCTTTAGGAATATCCCCAGTTTGTTTAATCCCACCATCAGCGATAAGCGGTATGTTATATCTTCTGGCAACTTTCGAACACTCGTAGATGGCTGTTACTTGTGGAACACCCACCCCTGCAATTATTCTGGTTGTACAAATCGATCCGGGACCAATTCCAATTTTAATCGCATCTACATCCAATTTGGAAAGAGCGCTAGCTGCCTCCGCAGTTCCGATGTTACCCGCGACAAGTTCGCACTCTGGATATTTTGATTTGATTTTCTTCACCATTTGCATCACACCACTCGAATGCCCATGTGCCGTATCGACTACTATAACATCAACTCCCGCTTCGATGAGAGCTTCTACCCTTTCAAATGTATCGTGTGTAACACCAACAGCCGCACCAACTCGTAAACGCCCGTGCTTATCTTTACATGCAGAAGGATGACTTTTTTTCTTCTGTATGTCCTTAAAAGTAATCAATCCTCTCAATTTACCATTTTTATCAACGACGGGTAGCTTTTCGATTTTATGTTTTTGGAGAATTTGCTCTGCACGTTCTAGGGTTGTACCAACGGGGGCAGTGACAAGATGATTATCTGTCATCACACTCGATACCAATAAACTACGATTCGGTTCAAACCGCAGATCACGATTCGTGACGATGCCGATGAGTATACCTCCACGATTGACGATTGGAATACCTGATATCTGGTACTTGCTCATCAGTTGTACTGCTTCCCCAACCGTCTGTTTTTCATACATTGTTATCGGATTGAGTATCATCCCACTTTCAGAACGTTTAACAAGGTCAACCTGCGCAGCTTGTGCCTCAATCGACATATTCTTATGAATGATTCCCATGCCACCTTCGCGAGCAAGTGCGATTGCAAGGCCCGACTCCGTAACAGTATCCATGGCAGAGGAAACAATCGGTATATTAAGTTGTATATTGCATGTAAGGCGCGTTGTGACGTCAACGTCTCGGGGAAGTACATTGGATTTTCTTGGGACGAGCAAAACGTCATCGAAGGTAAGTGATTCACCTATAAATTTCTTAATAGCCATATCGTTATTACGAAATATAAACTCCCACGGTTAAACAATCATAATATCTTTTAAGCAAAAGCCGGAATCCCTGTAATATCCTCTCCGATGATGAGCGTATGCATCTCATGAGTACCTTCATACGTTTTAACAGATTCCAGGTTTGCCATGTGGCGCATAACCGGATATTCATCGAGTATTCCATTCGCACCAAGGATTTCACGAGCGATGCGGCTAATCTCCAGGGCATGATGAACATTATTACGCTTAGCCATACAAACCTGTTGGAACCGTAATGTACCCCGATCTTTTAATCTGCCTATCTGAAGACAAAGTAATTGCGCCTTTGTA
>DASRUF010000254.1:0-2225 GCA_035655575.1 Bacteroidota bacterium
TTCTTGGACACATTTCACTTCTTCACTCTGGTACCGTTCCTCCCGAAAAAATAAAACAGAGTTTGGAGACCATCTATAAAGCCGCCCAACGTGGAAGTGGACTTGTAAAGCAGATTCTCACCTTTGCTCGAAAGACGGATGTTCAGATCGAAACCGTGGAAGTCAATAAAATGATCGAAGAACTCGGACATCTCATTCAAGAAACCTTTCCAAAAACGATTACTCTTATAACCGAATTAAACAATAACCTTCCCCTCATCACTGCAGATCATACCCAATTGCATCTGGCTCTTATCAATCTTTGCGTAAACGCTCGCGATGCAATGCCGCAAGGAGGAAGTTTAAAAATTACAACGAGTATAGTTATCGGTGATTCGATCCGCAAACGATTCCATGACGCAAAGGAGGATCAGTACATTCGCATAAGCGTAACCGATACAGGTACAGGGATCGATGAGGCGACACTTAATCGAATATTTGAACCCTTTTTTACAACGAAGGATATCGGAAAGGGTACCGGCTTGGGACTTTCAGTTGTCTATGGAATCGTTGAGGGACATCGCGGGCACATCGACGTAAAAAGTGTTGTTGGCAAGGGCACAACGTTTGAACTCTTTTTTCCGATCCCACCTGAACCCCTTCAACTACCAACGGCTCAAGAGCAAGAAGAAACGAAAGACACGAGGGGAACTGAAACTATATTAATCGTGGAAGACGAGGAGATGCTTCGTGATTTATTGAAAGGGATCATTGAGGATAAAGGTTATCACGTTTTAACCGCCGTTGACGGTGAAGAAGCGGTAGAGGTGTATAAAAAGAATCAAAAAGATATTGCACTGGTGATATCTGATATGGGTCTCCCAAAACTTGGTGGCTGGGAGGTATACCATAAAATGAAAGAAATCAATCCGAGAGTAAAATCGATTCTTGCAAGTGGTTATTTTGATCCAAAGCTAAAAGAGGAGATCCTCAAAGCAGGTGCAAAAGATTTCCTGCAAAAACCCTACCAGCCAGATCAAATACTTCAAAGGATACGGACGGTGATTGATGAAAAATAGTCGATTAAAAATTTCAGACGTATAACACTCCCTAGCTTCTACTCCAGTCGTTGCGTCGAATATAATCCCCCACCCAACTATTCACGACTTGATTAGTCAATGAGACCTTTCTCTCAACAGCTTCAATACTTCATTCATATCTTCTGGCAACTCTGAATTAAATCTTAACTTTTTCATAGTTACTGGATGTATGAAACCGATCGTCTTCGCGTGAAGCGCCTGACGAGACATGACCCTAAGGAGGTTTTGAACTTCTTCTTTCGTTTGCTTGTCGGTAGGTCCCCAAGCAATGCGTCGACCTCCATAGGTTGGATCGCCAAACACTGGATGCCCAATGTGATGGAGATGAACACGTATCTGATGTGTGCGCCCAGTCTGTAAATTTAATTTCAGGAGGGAAAGGTAATCGAATTCTTGTAAGACTTCATATTTTGTCACGGCATGTTTTCCTTCAGCACTGACGGCAAATTTCTTCCGATCAGACTTACTCCGTCCCAATGCAGCTTCGATAACACCGGTTCGTCCATTGTTCTCTTTACCCGTCTGTAAAAACAATCCCCAAACAATAGCACAATACTCCCGCTCTATTGTCCGTGATGAAAATTGCTTCGCAAGTTGAGCGTGCGTTTTGTCATCTTTTGCAACGACCAACAATCCTGAGGTGTCCTTGTCAAGGCGGTGAACAATGCCCGGCCTTGTTGGATCATTCACGCTAGAAAGAGATTGGTTGCAGTGGTAAAGAAGTGCATTGACTAATGTGCCATGGTAGTTTGAATATGCTGGGTGGGTAACCATCCCCGGCGGTTTATTGACAACAAGCAGATGCTCATCCTCATGGATGATATCCAACGGAATATGTTCTGGGACAATTTGGGTGGGTGGAGGTTTTGGAATCGTTAGATGGATAACATCGTTCGGCGAAACCTTATAGCTCGATTTAACCTTCTTGCCATTAACAAAAACATATCCTCCTTTGATTGCAGATTGTATCTTAGTTCTCGTAGCATTTTCGATATAGTGCATAAGATAAACATCTATTCTTTCTCGAATTTTACCCGGCGGAACAATGATTTCGGATGATAGTGTCATTTTCCGTCGAATATAGATGGGAACTTATGAACTCCCAGAGGAATTACGTCCTTAGGAATCGGACTTGTGAAGACTCGT
>DASRUF010000255.1:0-11464 GCA_035655575.1 Bacteroidota bacterium
AGAGTTTGTCGAGCTATGAGCAAACTGCCTGTTGTTTCCGGGAAGGAAACAGTCAAGGCGCTGTTTAAAATTGGGTATCTGTTTGATCATTAGCGAGGAAGTCACATCGTGCTTCGGCAGCAAGTAAGTCCTTTCCGCCGAGTTACGGTTCCCGACCACAAAGAGATCGCCAAAGGAACTTTGCGTACAATTATTCGTGAGGTTGGTTTGACCGTAGAGGAATTTACCGAACTCTTGTAAGTTCAGCACCGCACTAATCCAACGGCGCAGTCCTCACTTCAAGATTCGAGCACCAGATCAAAGCGACGGATAGGGAGATTGATGAGCTGGTGTACAAGTTGTATGGGTTGACGGAAGAGGAAGCGAACGGAGTGGTCACCAGTGAATAGGCCCATTTGTCATTCCGGCGAAAGCCGGAATCCAGATCATAGCCAAAGAACCGCTCGCATGACAAATAGGAGAAAGCCGGAATCCAGGTAAGAGACACAGTTCTGGATGCCAGCCTGCGCTGGCATGACGAAAGAGGAGAAATTCGAAATCCGTGATTCGGTTATCTGTTTAGATTTTACCCCTGGCTACTACACTGGAGTCGCTGGCTTAGCAAGAAAGGGCAATCTGAATTCAGACTTGGAGGTAATAACTCACAATGGCAAATAGAAAGACATTCTTCGTGTATATCCTAGCAAGCAAACGCAATGGAACTCTTTATATCGGAATAACAAACAATCTGGAACGACGAATGTATGAACATAGGAATAATTTGGTGAGTGGATTTACGAAACGGTACAATGTTCACATGCTAGTCTACTACGAAGTGTTTGAAGACCCTTCTGCAGCCATTCAACGTGAAAAACAATTGAAGTGGTGGAAACGCTCATGGAAGTTGGAATTAATTGAGAAGCACAACCCGAATTGGATTGACTTGGTAGACCCTGATGGAATGGTTGTTTCTTTACCGATAGAATAGCGGTCCCGCGAGTGTCCATTACCTTCCAAGTCAAACGCAAAGATGGTAATGATTACTGCGTCGTGGTGAAAGAGGGTGATTCGATAACCGACAACAAAAAAAAATAATCCCAGCACCAGATCCAAAGCGACGGACAGGGAGATTGACCAACTGGTTTATAAGCTTTACGAAATTACTGAAGTAGAACAGGAAATCATCAAAGGAACGAACAATACAAACACAGGAGACATTTTATGGGCAATAACAAAATTATACCATCAGAAATTATAGAGCGTCGGATATATCTCATTCATGGTCAGAAGATCATGCTCAGCCTCCATTTAGCACAACTGTACGGCGTTGAGACACGAGTTTTAAACCAAGCAGTCAGGCGCAATAGATCAAGGTTCCCAAGTGATTTCATGTTCCAGCTGTCCGTCGACGAAGCTGATTGGCTGGTATCACAAAATGTGATACCACATCGGAAATACTTTGGTGGATCGTTACCTTATGCCTTTACTGAGCAAGGGGTAGCAATGCTTTCCAGTGTGTTGAGAAGCGAGAGAGCCGTTCAGATGAATATCGCCATCATGCGAGCGTTTGTGAAACTTCGGGAACTACTCTCTACACATAAAGAGCTTGCCCAAAAGCTGGCTGAGCTTGAGCAGAAGATTGAAAAACACGACACGCATATCCAAGCTATCTTCGGAGCTATACGGCAATTAATGCAGCCAGAAGAGAGACCAAAACGACAAATCGGCTTTCGGGTTGAAGAGCCCAAGGTGAAGTATAAGATTCATCGGAAGAAATAAAAATCAATGCACGACAGGAACAAAGCAGAATCGAGCGCATGTTAGACCTCCACCGCAAAAAGCACCAAGCCAAAACAGACAGCGAGAAAGAATTGTTTGAGCACCAGATCAAGGCAACGGATAGGGAGGTTGATGAGGTGGTGTACAAACTTTATGAATTCAAGGAGGAAGAAATAAAGATTGTGGAAGAAAAGCCATAACATCTTCTCCTTTTAGGAGAAGATTATAGATGAGGTCTTATGTATAAACACTTACCAAATTATCAGAAATCATCGATAAGACATGCGCGAAGATGTGGCTCGAAGTCTGACGACCGCTGGCTGTTTCTGACGATATCAAATTTATCTTTGGCTGTATTTAGGTTTTTCTGATAATTATGATTTTTCTTGGGAATAAATTATGGATTTCAAAGTTTTTGATGTTTGCCACTGCGAGTATTTGCTCAATCTCATTGTTATTGTAACAACGCAGAACAGAAACTGGACCATCATACCGGTTGAAGGGATTTGTGGTTGTTGAAAAAACGAATAGTTTTACCAACCAATAAGCGACGCGACTTCTAATGAGGTCAGATATAATTATGCCATCGGTTACATTTCCATAAACTGCTCTCAAATACTCTGCTGCCTCGCTGGGATCAAAATGATGTAAGACTTGTGAAAGGATGGCTATGTTGTATGGAGTCAAACAGCCCGGTACCATTTTACTACATATGAAACTGATATCGGGATACCCTTTGCTTAAATTTTTTGCAATCTCAATAACATCTGGATTATTATCAACAGCAGTTATTGAGGACGATATGCCTCGGTTATTTAACCAATCAATTAAATATCTCGGCAGGTCTGCACTACCTGTGCCGATATCAAGAATTGAAACACTCTTTTTGTCAGATAAGAATTTTTTCAAATATTTTGCGATGAGTGCGTGATTACCTAACCACCGATTGGGGGTTTGCAAATACATGGTTGCCGACTCAAAGAGTTCTTTGTTGCTTATCGGTTTATCAAGTAATTCCTTTCGGTCCGTGCGGTGGAGCATATTTAGTTGTAAATGCTATGGCGGTAATTTTTTGTTGGCAGGTAGAGTAGGACCGACCACCTTAAAGTTGAGCTAACTTCGCAGGTCAGATCGCCTTACATGATCACGCGAAAGTGGACTGACTACGCTAAAGAACAGCTTCGTCAATCTTGATTGACTACGCTCCTCTCAGAGCTTCGTCGATCATGCCTTCAAAACGATCGACTTCGCTAAAGCTCCGTCGATTAAAAAGTTCCGCTGTCCTCTGGCAAGACGTAGTTTGCACGCAAAACGAAGTTCGCTTTTTGAACGTAGTTTTGCGGAAAGGGAGCCCGACTACGTCCCATAAAGCGTGACTTCGTCGGGTAAAGACGACTATGTTCCCGTCGGAGCTTCGTCTGCTAAAATTCTTTTCTTGAGGATTGCTTTTCCAGATCCGGTTTTGAAATACTTTTCCAGTTCCCGTGCTTTCTTTTCAGTTCCCACCGCAATATAAGCTATCATTTCCAGCGGTCGGTATGGTTTCGTTGACTGTACGGAACCGTTATTATGCTCAAATAATCTTCTTTGTAGGTCGTTTGTCGAGCCGATGTAGATGAAATCCTTTGTCAAACTCTTAAGGATGTAGACATACCATTGAGGCATGCTCTCTTTACGCCATTTATGATTGACCGGTTACGCCCATGGCAGAGCTTCGTCAGTATTGCCTGCAAAACGAAGTTCGCTTTTTGAACGTAGTTTTGCGGAAAGGGAGAGATTCGAACTCTCGGACCCCGTAAAGGGTCACACGCTCTCCAGGCGTGCCAATTAAACCGCTCTTGCACCTTTCCAATTAGTGTTTCTACCGCTAAATATAGATGAATTTTTTAAGAAATGGAAATATTTTATCGGGATGGTAAAAACTTCCCGATCATGAAAGGGGAAGTTTTAGATACCCATGAGATTATTCGATTTTTGTTTTGAAATTTGGTGAAATAGATTTATATTCGTTTCAAAATTACTCCTCTTTATTGTAGTCACTCTCACAACTGAGTCACTGATGGTTCTGCGGTTTCTGCTGTGTTGTTTTCTCATCACTACTCATCTTGAGCTTCCATCTCTCTACGCAGGAGATGAACCGCAAAGATTTTATAAAGTAGCGGATGATATTGAGAGAAAATATACCACTGTTGGAAATATTGGTTTAACGATAACTAACTTTGGGACTCTTGGTACTCGAAATAGTCAGTGGCCCCAACAACCTTCGTGCGAATATCCTCGAGGCTCACGTATTGAACATATTTATCAAGGGGGCGTTTGGGTCGGCGCACTTTTAAAGACTGCAAATGCGAATGATCCCCGCAACAATCAGTTTTTAGTCTCTACAGGAGCGAACGATCGTTCTACCGCAGCTCGCAGGGGTGGAGAAGGGTATGAATATAATGCTGAAGGGAGGGATTCTATTATTGAGCTTTCTTCCTTATCCGATGATCGGCCATCCGGCTCGCAATTTAGTCCTCTTGCTGTAAGTCATCAAGATTTTATCTGCGATTATACTGACCGTTTTACACGGGTACCGAGTACGAACGATTCAATCCTCAATCATGTTCCATTGGGTGTCAAAGTCCACCAAGAAAGCTATGCGTGGAATTTTCCCTTTGCTGATTTTTTTGTTCTCATGCGATACGTCATCCAAAATGCCAGCGTTGACACCCTTGATTCTGTCTATTTGGGAATTTGGAATAATGCGGTTGTACGTAATACAAATTTTGTTAGACCTGGCACACCGGGATATTTCGAGTACACAAGTCATGGTTATGATGCCACTCAACGGTTAGCTTACTCGTTCGATTTCAGCGGCGTACCGGGAGGTCCTCCAGCGGATAGTTATATCGGATTGAGATTGTTGGGCACGGCTCCATTTCCCATAGGAGTTGATTCACTTGGGGATCTCGCCCAACACACGTACTACAATGCATGGCAGTTTCGATCAAGTACGGGGATCGATGAATATCTTTCCCCAACAGATGATTATACATCGAATCGCTATCTAAGTCGATACTCTCGTATGACACAATCCATCCCGCAGGATCGGATCGACGCGCTTAGAACAGGGACAATTAAAAATGCTACGTATTTACTCTCAACGGGTCCATTTTCCCGCCTCTCACCTGGGGATTCTGTCGAAGTAGTTTTTGCGGTCGTATGTGCACGGAAGAACGGCAGCGATCAGGCAAGTCGAGATACACCAACCCAACGGAAAACATTATATACGAATGCAAACTGGGCGCAGCAGGCATATAATGGAGAAGATGCCAACGGCAATAATCAGCTCGATGAAGGAGAAGATATTGCCCGACGTGATTCTCTATCACCTACCCAAATTGGCTTACGCTACGAACCCGACGGAAGAATCACACGTTACCTGTTACCCGCACCACCCCGTCAGCCCAAAGTTCGTGTTGAAGTAGCAAATCAATCTGCTGTTATTTATTGGGATCGCATAGCGGCTGAAGAATCGATCGATCCGATTATTGGTCAGAAAGATTTCGAGGGTTATCGTATTTATCGCTCCACAACGGGAGCTGATTTTCAACGACACGAAGACTTTCTTCTGAATCTTTCCCTGATCGGTGAGTTTGACCGTTCCGATAATAATGTTGGATACAATACGGGGTTTGGACAAATATTGTTAAATGCGCCACAAATGTTTGTGGGAGATACTATTCGATATTGGTATCGTTTTCCGCCGAGCGGTATTGAATCGAAACTCTTAAACGGCTGGCAATATGTTTTTGGAGTTTCGGCTTTTGATACGGGTGATTCGTTAAATAATGTTCAGAGTTTAGAGAGTGCAATGGTTCTACGACGTATCGTTCCCGGAACACCACCTGCTCCTGATAAATCAAAATTCGTTGGAGTATATCCTAATCCATATTACGTCAATGCTTATTGGGATGGTCAAAGGGAACGACTACGAAAAATTTATTTTTACAATCTTCCGATGCAATCGGAAATAACTATATTTACATTAGCGGGTGATATCGTGACAACGTTGCAACATGATGCTTCGACATATTCTGGAGAAGATATCGAGTGGTTCAATCAGTTTGGTGATCGATCAACCCAGGTGCAATTCGCTGGGGGTGAACATGCCTGGGATTTGATAACTCGGTATGATCAGGCAATTGCAACCGGCTTATATTTGTTCACGGTCGAAGATAAAAACACAGGTGAGATTCAACGGGGCAAATTTTTGATTATTAAATAACCAAATGCCGATTAAGGATTTCTTAAAGTACCTTACAATTTTGATCTTTTTTGTAGGTGGATGCATCAAAGATATACCGGATGCACCGATTCTCAATCAACCGCCGAAGACGTTTTTGTGGTTGTTTCCGGATTCTTCGATCAATGAAGGTAATAGTCGACAGCGAATTAGATGGTGGGGAGAAGATCAGGATGGTATCATCATGGGGTACCTTTTTGCTGCTGGAAAATTATTTGATACAGCGATCACGTTGCAGCAGTTGGACACAATCGCCTGGCGCTGGAAGACGACAAATGATACAGTGATCGCATTTCCTCTTTTGCAGAAGCGCGATACATTTCAAATCGCCGTTCGTGCAGTTGACAATAGCCTTACTCGAACCTTACCGGATCAAGCTGTCATCAGGTTTTCGCCAACTCCTTTTTGGGATCGCAATGAAAATGGAGTATTTGATACGGAGGATGAGATTTTAGCCCAACTTTCCGGAGCGACTGATCCAAAAGGCGCATCATTGGGTATTCCAATATTGAATCAACCACCTTCGCTCGTGTTCGCTCCAGATCCGAATGATCCTTCAGCGATAATGCAACAACCCGAAACGACCTTCACGGCTGTTACATTTGCATGGATTGGGTCTGATCCTGATGGTGATCAAACAATAACAAGCTACGAGATTGCCCTGAATGACACAGCGGTACCCTCACGAAGAATCGCTGTGCCGGGAAATGTTCGACTTATATCCTTAGTTGTTCCTCGAGCGCGTAGCGATACTGCATCAGTTGTAGCAGATGCTGATGTTTATAGTGGCACATTTTCCAGCACAAGGAGACTCAGGGGTACAATCCCCGGTTTACGACTTGATAATCAGAATACTTTTTTTATTCAAGCGAGAGATATCGCTGGTGACACCAGCCATTTTATTCAAATGCCCACCTCACCGAGGAAGTGGTACGTTAAAAAACCAAAGAGTAAGCTTCTTATCGTTTCTGATTTTATAACAGGAGGATACGGCAACAGAGATTCAGTCCTATCCTTTTATCGCCAACAATTATCACAATTACCGGGGGGTGAATATTCAAACGTTGATGTGATTGATATAGGAAGAAACCCTTCACCCAATCCTGCACAGTGGAAACGTGATGGAAAATTTGGACTCATGGTTCCTCCGTTTGTCGATCCTGCATTGATCTTTACACTTCACCTCTACGATGTTGTATTTTGGTACACAGATCCATATCCAACATTGGGTGTGGCACAGTACCCATTATTCCAATATGTACGAGATGTATCCCATCCAGGCAATGTGATTTATTCGACGATGTTTGAAACATCCTCTGATCCTCGTGGTGCATTAGTAGATTTTAGTCCATTAGATAGCATCAGCTCAGTTGATCTCACTTCCAACCGTCTCCTACCGACGATGGGGGATGACAGGACTCCGCAGGGAGTTACTCTACTGCCTGATTCGAGTGATGTTGGAAATACATTCCCAGCATTGAAAATTTTGTCAAACCGAATTTACTCTCCGGTTTATCTCCGTTCTATATACAAACGAGCTGATGCAAAATATATCTATTCCATGAACGAGGATAACCGTGATCCACTTCGATATGTCTTCACCACAACTCTCAGTGAGCTTAGGTCTATCTCAGCAATCGAATTTCAGGCGTGGGTTTGTGGTGCTTCAGGAGTCATTCTCCACACTTCTAACGAAGGAGTATCTTGGCTGTCACAAAGAACTGGATCAAATAACACACTCAATGCGATTCAATTTCTTGATGCGACGAAAGGGTGGTGCGTAGGTGAGAATGGCACCATTCTTCAGACGAGCGACGGAGGCGTTACATGGATTAATCGGTCTGTTATTACATTCGAACACCTCCTCAATGCACAATTTTTCACAAATGGAACCGGCATCGTCGTGGGTACTAATGGGCTATTGATCCGGACAACAAATAGTGGAACCTCGTGGGTATCATTGAATAGTCAGACAGAAAAAGCGATTCGAGATGTCTTCTTCGTTAATGAAAATTTAGGTCTTGCGGTAGGTGAAGGCGGGCTTATTATCAAAACGACTGACGGTGGACAAACATGGAAACTGATACCACCGATTACATCGAGCAGATTGAATGCGGTTATTTTTACAAATAATTTGAATTGCTTTGCAGTCGGCTCGAATAGAGCGATACTTAAATCAACAAATGCCGGTGAAACTTGGAGTACACAATCGTCGTTCCCAATCGCGGATCCACGGTCTATCTTTTTTGTCGACGAAGAACGGGGCTGGATCTGTGGGAACAATGGAGCCGTTTATCGAACAATAGATGGTGGATCAACTTGGAGCTCTCTCCTTACGGGTATTGAACAACCATCGGGCAGAACGCCGGGCCAGACATTGAATGGAATTACACTCGCAAGTTCTCTTCAAGGTTGGTCTGTCGGTAGCGGGGGTGTTATTATTCACACGGAAAATGGTGGTTCAAGTTGGAGTTTCCAGCCTGCGGGAAATATCAACGTAGCTGTAGTTGATGGTGAGAATCATTTTGTGTTTATTGGCTTGCCGCTCCATCTCCTGAATGGTGACGGCAATAATGTGAAGTCATTTTTTGAACACGTTCTCTTTCAAGTATTCAATAATTGACATGGTGTATACATTGGTCTCATATATCCATAGTATGAAGCAGTTCATCCCATCAATGTGGATTCTGATTTTGCTCTCAATCATCAATGTTCCTAGTACTCTTTCTCAAACAACAAGCAAGGGTACCATAAAAGGAAAAGTAGTTGATGCAAAAACCAATGAGTCCTTACCGAGTGTAAATGTAACTGTGAAGGGTACGTATTATGGAGCAGTAACGGATCTTGATGGACATTTTACGATCTCAGGTGTTAGCCCCGCTACTTACACAGTGGAAGTATCCCTCATCGGCTATAAACCAATACAGTACACTGGATTTAAAGTAAGTCCCGGCGAGGTAGTCTCTCTGGATGTTAAATTAGAAGAAACGGTATTAAGTCTTGGGCAAGAAATTGTCATCGTTGGTGAAAAACCATTATTTAACATTGAGGAGACCCAAAGCAGTCGCTCAATTACGAGCGAAGACATTAAAGCGGCGGCAGTTCAAAGTGTCACGGATATTGTTTCGCTTCAAACTGGGGTAGTCCAAGCTGATAATGAAATTCACATTCGTGGAGGACGCACTTATGAAAATGCTTATTTGCTGGACGGTGTCTCGGTTCAAGATCCGCTTGCAGGTACGGGATTCGGATTACAACTCTCGCCTGCGGCAATTCAAGAAGCTGAAGTTATAACAGGTGGATATAATGCAGAATATGGACAGGCGACCTCGGGAATCGTAAATATCACGACGAAGGAGGGGTCAAAAATTTATAATGGCTCGATCAATTACAAACGTGATCATTTTGGTTTTAATCAAGACTGGCGTTCAAACTCGAACAATGATGTGTATGAAATAAGTTTAAGCGGTCCAGAACCATTTTCGTCCACGTTTTTACCCACCATCGGTTTGAACATTCCCGGTAGTGTATCTTTCTTCGGAACATTTTATGCGGGCTTCAGCGATGGATATACCCAAAACGCAGGGTACACGCGTTATATTGAAAAGATTGTGGGTGGACAACCCCAAGGGTATGAAATCAACGTTCCTAATCGACTCAATTCCTCTTTATTGGATGGAAGCTCATTTTGGGCGCCTCGACGGAGTAACAACTGGTCTTGGTTAACAAAAATAACATGGAAACCAACGACGACCTTGAAAACTTCTTACAGCTACTCGAGCTCGCTAACAGTTGATCAAAATACACAAACTATTCAATCAACACTGGAATTTACTGAGCCGAATCCCGGTTTTCAATATGAATTCCTCAAAATGCCAGATAGTTCAAATACATTTACACAAAGAAATATTCAACACTCTTTTGCAGTTACACATACGCTAAGTCCGAAAACATTTTATGAATTGAGATTCAGCAGATATACCGCTCACGTTCGTGGTGATGCCAATGGGAAATATTTTGATGAATACAATGAGCCAAAGGATATTATCACACTACCGATCGAATACTATAATCTAATACGAGATACTATAGGAGTGATTCCCGGAGATGGTTTTTATGATATCGGTAACCCGAGGCGATGGCGTGATCATTACCTCAGTGAATATACTTTCAAAGGCGACATCACACATCATTTCACAGAGAAGCACAAATTTAAAACTGGTATTGAGACGCGGTTCCAGCATCTCCAAATGGTTGACCTTATCGAGCCATGGTTTAAACCGCTCGGATCGAATTATGACATTTATAAAGTCGATCCTGCGCAAGGGGCATTATATGCACAGGATAACATTACTTTAAATGGGATGATTTTAAATTTTGGGCTTCGCCTCGATTACTGGTTCCCAGGGAAATTTGTAGACTCAACTCTGCAATTATCTTCTGATTCCATCAATGTCGCAAAGGTAATCCAACAGGCATACTTCGATGAGTCCTTCGGGTTTTTCGGAAGGCGATGGAAAGCACGATTAAGTCCGAGACTCGGTATATCACATCCAGTTTCAGATAACCAAACATTATTCTTTTCCTATGGGCATTTTTCAAAATTACCTCGTCCCCAATTTGTTTATGCTAAACTTGAACGAACAAGTGCGAAATCGACTTTTCAGACGATTGGAAACCCTAATCTCAATCCCGAAACAACTGTATCGTATGAACTTGGATTACGCAACCAATTAAGTGAAGGGGATGTACTCACGGTAACTGCATACTATAAAGATATTTTCGATTATATCACTTCACGAACAGTCCGGGTAGCGCGCACGAGGTTTTCAAGTGGATCGTATCTCACCTATATTAATCTTGATTATAGCCGAGTACGAGGTATTGAAGTAGAATATAAGACAAGGATTGGCAATTGGTTCCGAGGAACATTTTCTGCTTCCTATTCAATAGGAACTGGAAAAAGTTCATCCTCAGACGAAGCCTTATTTAATCTACAACAAGGTTTAGAAGAGAATATCAAAGAAGTTCCTGCGGTATTTAATCGACCTGCTCAGCTCGGAATGAGTTTGAATTTTACATCGAGAAAGAATGAACCCTTCTTCGGCTTTGGCAGGGGGATCCTCGAAGATTATAATACCTACATTCGAGTTTTTTATCAATCCGGTAAACGGTATACCAGACAGATTTTTGTCGGGAATGATCCGTTGACTGGAAGACCCGCATACATTCCAGATTATCAAAACCCATTATCAGAACTTGGCGATCCATGGTTTTATATCAATCTCAATTTTGAAAAATATTTTGATGTTGGAGTAGGTAAACTCACGGTTTCACTCGAAATACAAAATCTCCTCGACAGGAAAAACTCCCAGATTTTAAACCCTGTCACGGGACGGGCGTATGAATATGGAGATC
>DASRUF010000256.1:0-2171 GCA_035655575.1 Bacteroidota bacterium
AATGAAGTATAGAGGTGAAAAACGGCCTATGTTGATGCACAAATCTCAGGGAAAATATCAAGGTATTTCCTTTGCAGAGGTGCAATCGTCGGTACAGAAATTTTCAACAGGCCTTGCTGTATTGGGAGTGAGGCGAGGTGATCATGTTGCTATCATCTCAGAGAACCGACCCGAGTGGGTAATTGGGGATTTTGCTGTGATGCATCTTGGTGCAGTAACCATTTCTATTTTTCCAACATTAACACCGAAACAAATTGAATTTATTTTAAATGATTCTGGGACAACGATGGTGATAGTTTCCAATCAATTTCAACTCGGTAAAGTATTGAAAATTTCTGAGAATGTTCCATCGTTACAAAAAATTATAACGATGGTTGACAACGAAATGCAGAATGATAAACGTGTGTTAACGTTCAATCAAGTTGTCAGCATGGGTGAAAACAACTTATCGACTTATGCTGGATTGTTAGAGGATGAATTAAGAAAGACCAAACCAGAGGATCTCCTTACACTCATCTACACCTCCGGTACTACGGGAGATCCCAAAGGTGTAATGTTGACGCATTCGAACATGGTGAGTAATATTAAAGCTGCGTTGGAGTGCGTTCCATTCGGAGACCAAGATCTCTTACTTTCATTTCTTCCGTTGTCTCATTCTTTTGAAAGAATGGCTGGTTATTATACTGCAATTGCCTCTGGTGCGACCGTTGCATATGCCGAAAGTGTAGAGACAGTTCGAGATAATTTATTGGAAGTTCGCCCAACAGTCATGGCTGCAGTGCCGAGATTGTTTGAACGGATTTATATGCGAGTTCAAAAACAAATTGAAGCGATGCCTCCGTTACGGCGAAAAATTTTTGACTGGGCGATCGAGACTGGTAAAACGTATGCACGTGCGCGACGAACGGGAACCGATTCCATAATTCTTAATTTGAAGCATCGTATCGCTGACAAACTTGTCTATAGTAAATTGAAAGAACGAACAGGCGGCAAGATTAGATTTTTTGTTTCTGGAGGAGCGGCTTTAGCAAAAGAATTTGGGGAATTTTTTGAAGCAGTCGGTATGCAGATCATCGAAGGATATGGTTTAACGGAGACTTCTCCGGTCATCAGCGTGAATCGTCTGAATGACTATAAATTTGGAACTGTAGGTAAACCAATTCCCGGCGTGAAAGTGAAAATTGCTGAAGATGGTGAAATTCTTGTACAGGGTCCAAACGTCATGAAGGGATATTGGAATAATAAACGGGCGACCGATGAAGTGATCGATCAATTGGGATGGTTCCATACGGGTGATATTGGAATGTTCGATGATGATGGATTTTTAGTTATCACTGATCGTAAAAAAAATATTTTTGTGAGCTCAGGTGGAAAAAATATTGCACCTCAACCGATCGAAAATCTCCTTCTTCAAAGTAAATTTATTGACCAGTGTATATTAGTAGGTGATGGCCGCATGTTTCTAACGGCATTGATCGTGCCCTATATTGATGTATTGAAAGAATACGCTCATTTGAATGATATCAAATATTCCGACGAGAATGATCTCGTTAAAAGTGAGGGAATTTATCAAGCTATTGAGAATGATATCAACAAATTACAGGTAGATCTGGCGTCCTATGAACGAGTGAGAAAGTTTACACTTCTGAAGAAACCATTTACAATTGAAAATGGAGAATTAACACCAACTTTGAAGATCCGAAGAAAAGTTGTTGAAGAAAAGTTTAAGGCAAGTGTTGAAAAGATGTATGAAATGAGATCCTAACAGATTGTAGTTAAGATGTAAAAATCAGTCTATCACCCAATTGTTTTTTGAAATAGTTACTGTCCACATTTATCATCAATTAATTTTTGAAGTACAGCTTTGTCTAGTATCGATATTCTGAACAGCAAAATTACTGCGAGCAAAGTCCTTTCTGAAGGATTATGGCTCAACAATCGTAAATGGGATTTATCGATTATAACTCTCAGCGCTGGATTAGTTTTTCTCCCATGGGGGGCGTATGAGTTGTTCAATTATTTGTTACTTACTGATTCGATTCGTCGGATCATTGGTATAGAGATACACGATATTTTAGATTTTAATCGGAATTTGATTAACGGCTTGGTTGCATTGTTAATCGGTGGTCCGCATATGTATGCCACATTCACCAGAACCCTTCTTGATCGAG
>DASRUF010000257.1:0-5130 GCA_035655575.1 Bacteroidota bacterium
CCGTTCTTTCTTCGAAAGTTTTGATAAGAGAAGCGGTAGTTCTACATTTTCGTATGCAGTTAAAACGGGAAGCAAATTATAGAATTGAAATACAAATCCAACATGCTGTGCTCGCCATTTTGCAAGCTCGGATTCGTTTAATTTGGTGACGTCCGTACCTGCAACCGTGATGGTTCCTTCAGAAGGATGATCGATACCGGCGATAAGATTCAAGAGAGTTGTTTTTCCCGAACCGGATGGTCCCATGAGAGCAAGGAACTCACCTTCAGGAATCTCAAAGGAAATATCTTGGAGGACTGGGATTTCAAGTGAATCTCTCCAGTACGATTTTGATACATTATGAACAGAGACAAGTGGCATATTCGATCTTTATATAATTATTTTAGTTCAACACGAACTCCTGATTGAAGACTTTCCGGTGGTTTTAAAATAACCTTATCACCGATCGCCAACCCATTCTTTATTTCTATTAAACTTCCATAAGATTTTCCGATCTCGACCGGCGTTTCTGTTACGATATTTTTATCGTTCAAAAGAAATACAACGTTTTCATCACGCCTTTTCGTTACAGCAGTGGATTGAACGGCGAGAATATTTTTTGTCGTTGTATCGGTGGTAGGTGTCGATAGGAAATACACTTTAGCGCTCATCTCCGGTAAGACGCGATTATCACGATCGCGAAAGCGAATCTTGGTTAATACGGTTGCCTTCGCTCGGTCGGCGGTGGGCACAATTTTGTTCACATATCCTTTATAACGATGGTCAGGATAGGCATCTAACATGATTTCGCAGAGTTGTTTAAGGGTGATTTTTTCAATGTTCGATTCAGATACATCGGCTTCGACTTCCAACGACGACATATCTGCAATCGTAACAACCGCCACACGTGAACTCGCACCGGCGGCAAATGGGGCAACGACTTCACCAACATCGGCATTTTTTGTTAGAATTGTTCCATTGAATGGAGCTCGGATACGTGTGTTTTCGAGTTGAACTTCTGCAGATTTCATAGCGGCTTCGGCGGCGCTGATCGATGCAACGACGCGATCGTAACGTGACTGAACAGCATCCAATTCAGCTTGTGAGATCAATTTGTTTTCGTAGAGTTTGTTCGCTCTCCGCAGTGATTGTTCAGCATCATTTTTCTCTGCTTGAACTACTTCAAGATTTGCTTTCGCTTGTGCAAGTTCGGCTTCGACATCGGCACTTTCAATCCGTGCGATAATTTGTCCCTTTTTTACCTGATCTCCCTCCTCATAATTAAGTGAGACCAATCTTCCTGTTGCTTTTGATGCGATTGATGCTTTGCGTTGCGCCACAACGTACCCGCTTGCCGTTAATAAGGCGCCCGCTTGATCTGGTGAGATGTATGAGGCAGTAGTTACTTCAACGATCTCATCCGGACTTAACGTCCTGATAAAGAAGAAAAGCGCCAACCCCATTGCGATGATACCGAATGCGTACATCGGTATCCAATATTTGGAACGAGAAGGTACTTCCTCTTCTTTTTTATGTTCACGGGGAATTTTTAATTTGGAGAGATCGAATTGCTGTGTTACTGTCATCTAAAGAGTTGTGGTATGCGATTATAAAATCTTTTCATTTTCAGGCTTAAAGTTAAAAAATTCGTTGAAGCTTTCCAAATAAACAGAACCTATCCTTACCATTGCATCGGCAATTAAGTTCTCCATTCCGAGAAGGTAAAGAAGTTTCTGATCAACTGGTGATATATTTTTGAGTATTGTTTTCATTGTTGAAGGGGTATTTTGTATTATTAGGGAATATAAGATTATTTTAACTCGACCATAAATTTTGTATATTTTTTCATTAATTTTGGAAGAGTCGGTAAAATGTGAATCGGGATTTATAGAAATGAGGAATCACAATGGGTATAATGTCTTAAAGAGTAAAAATCTCCTTTAACAAATAATACAACTCCGAATTAAATTGAAAAAATCAGTAACAAAGAAAGGTTCAAAATGTTCAAGCTTAATGCTCTAGAAATTTTAACAGGTTGTCTTGTCATCGTTACTGGATACTATGTTTACCTAACTCATAGGATGTCTTCAACAACGCAGAAATCCTTTGAGGCTGAGCAGAGACCTATGATCGCTTTCGACAAACCAGTATTTGAATTATTGGGAGACCCTATTACTCAGGATATGGAAATCAGAATCGGGATTAAGTTGGATAATGTTGGCAAAGTCTTGGCATCCTACAATATGGATTACTTCAGGGTGACTTTGGGTGGTAAGACCTTAGATTATCCGACATTCAAGTCACTGGGCGGTCATTTATATCCAACCAAGTCGACAATATTCTTTTATGATAAAATCAAGGGTTTCAATATCCGAGATTTTCCACTAAGCGGATTAGTTGATTTCCAGATGAGTTATCATGCAGTCCCCGGAGAAACAAAATATTGGTCAAGACGAAAAATCGAATTTGGTATTATATCTCCAGAATATCAAAGACATCTGATATTAGAGGAAGATGAGCATTAATATATTCTTACCTAATTTACGAGCCCATTCCACTTTCTCTGGACAAATTCCGAATTGGCTGATGAAGGCGAAGAGTGTGTGAAACAGGATTTGTAGGATTACCTTGATTATTTAAAATCGTGATAATCATAAAATCAAGTGAATCATGCTTCAGGCATTTGACCTAATTCGGGTATAAAAATACAAGCCGATTTTTTAAGAAACACCTAATATTTCACTTAATACACAATTTCACGGAACTGTGAAAATCATTATATAGTGAAACATAACTTGATTTTTATGTTATTTCATTATATATTCATTTTCACCAAATTATGAAAATGCTTATATAGTGAAAAACGGTTAAAACATCATGAAAGAGGAAAAATATCAAGAAATAGTAAAGGAAGTGTTAGGTCGTATGTCGGGGCTTATGGTTATGGGGATTCGAGACAAACTCGAAATAGGTAATAAGGTTGTCGATTTTGATGTAATTGTACAAATCAATAGAAAGCCATATGATCTCATGGTTGAAGTTATTGGAAAAGGGACGCCTCTCAGCATCAAGGCTGCGATAGAATCTTTACGTAAAATTATTCCCAATAGGAAAAGTGAAACACTTTACGGTGTTGTCGCAGCACCATTCATAACTGATATAGGGCGACAACTATGCCGTGAGGCACGCATGGGTTGTATTGATTTAGCCGGTAATTGTTATTTGAATTTTGGATCGGTGTATTTGGAAATTAAAGGGAATCCTAATCCATCTCCGTACAAGCCAAAGTTGTCGCTCTTCTCACCGAAGTCGAGTCGCATCAGTCGAGTACTTCTATCGAATGTAATGAAACTTTGGCAGGTACAGAAATTAGCGAAAGAAGCTGATGTAAGTTTGGGACTGACATCAAAGATCAAAGATCAACTAAAAGAAGAAGGATTTATAATTGAAGAGAACCGGCTGCTGAAGCTCATAGCTCCTGATCGTCTTTTAGATGCGTGGAGTCAAGGATATTCATACAAAAGAAATCGACTCTATGAGTTTTATTCGAATTCAAATGTTTCAACTATTGAATGGGCGGTGCAATCGAATTGTTTAAATAATAATATCAAATGTGCGTTGTCATTATTTTCAGGTGCTTCACGTGTTGCTCCGCATGTACGTATGGATAAAGCATTCATTTATGTTGAGAAAGGTATTGATCAATTAGCCAAAACATTGGACTTCAAATCTGTGGCAACAGGTCCCAATGTTATGCTGTTAGAACCTTATGATCAAAGTGTTTTTTATCAGACACAAAAAATAGCTGAGGATGTTATTGTATCAAACATCCAACTCTACCTTGATCTCAAGCGATACAAAGGTCGCGGTGAAGAAGCGGCGGAGTTTCTTAAACAAGCAAGGTTAGATCGCGAATTCGGAATATGAGTAAACACGAATCAAGGAAAACCGAAGCAGCGCATCGCGTTCTTATCGAGTTGATGCAGATACTGGGAGCGTATCGGGATAATATGATTTTGGTCGGGGGCTGGGTCCCATACTTACACTTTGGCAATGAGCATGTGGGAAGTATGGATGTTGATATTGCTCTCGATAAGGATACAATATCTGACGATGTTTACAACACAATTCGTAAAATACTTGAACATCACAATTACAAACCGGATGTTAGCCAGCCATTTATTTTCTACCGAGAAGTCAAAGTCGATGATGGTGCAGCTATTAAAGTTGAAATAGATTTTTTAGCAGCCGAATATGGTGGAACCGATAAACACCGTCGGACACAGCTCATTCAGGATATTAAAGCGCGAAAAACGCGCGGTTCTGATTTGGCTTTTGAACATCCTGTGCGACTCAGTATCTCAGGAAAAATGCCGAATGGCGCAGAGAATACTGTTGAGCTACGTGTCAGCGGAATAGTCCCTTTCATTGTGATGAAAGGAATGGCACTCTACGATCGTCTGAAAGAGAAAGATGCATACGACATTTATTTTTGCCTAATGAAATTTCCCGGTGGAGGAAGAGAGCTTGCTGAATCGTTTCGTTCTCTTATTAATGACAAGCTTGTTCAAGAAGGTCTCTCAAAGGTGCGAAGTAAATTTAGCTCTATAGGCTCGATGGGACCGGTTGCAGTAGCTGATTTTCTAGGAATAGAATCCGGTGAGCAGCGTGCATTAGTCATAAGGCGTGCATTTGAGGTGGTTGACGAATTTCTTAATATTCTCAACGTACAACCATTTCAGATAATTTGAGAATTTCCCAATGAACGTCTTAGGCATCGAAACATCCTGTGATGAGACCTCTGCTGCCGTTCTTATCGATGGCATTGTCAGGTCGAACATAATATCCTCTCAGCTTATCCATCAAAAATACGGTGGGATTGTTCCTGAGCTTGCCTCGCGTGCACATCAACGGATGATCATTCCAATCGTCGAGGAGGCGCTCCATAGTGCGGGTATTAAAAAAGATCAACTTCAAGGGGTCGCCGTAACCTATGGTCCGGGACTCATAGGTGCGCTTCTTGTGGGGTTGAGTTTTGCGAAAGCTCTTGCTTATGGACTAAGAATTCCGTTCATCGGCATCAACCATATGGAAGCACATATCTACTCGAATTTTATTGATGAACCAAAACCACAATTTCCTTTTCTCTGT